>CANFZJ010000242.1 GCA_947451445.1 Comamonadaceae bacterium | reverse complement strand
GGCAGGGCACAGCCTTGCCTGCGCACCACCCCAAGGACTATTTATGCACACATCCAAGCTGATCTCCCGCCGCCACGTGCTGGCCGCCAGCGCGCTGGCCGTACCCGCTTTCAACACCTTCGCCCAAGCCCCACGCGTCCTCCGCATCGGCAACCAAAAGGGTGTTTTGAGCTTTTTGAAAGCCCGTGGCACGCTGGAAAAGCGCCTGGCCCCGTTGGGTGTCAGCGTCAGCTGGACCGAATTCATCGCCGGGCCGGTGCAGCTCGAAGCGCTCAATGTCGGTGCCATCGACTTCGGCGACGTGGGCGAAGCGCCGCCCATCTTCGCCCAGGCTGCCGGTGCGCCGCTGGTCTACGTGGCCGCCACCGCGCCGCTGGTCGCCAGTGAGGCGATCATCGTGCCCAAGGGCTCGGCCATCCAGAAGCTGGCGGACCTGAAGGGCAAGAAAGTCGCCTACAACAAGGGCTCGAACGTGCAGTTCTTCCTGGCCAAGCTGCTGGAGAAAAATGGCCTGGCCTACAGCGACGTGCAACACATCCACCTGGCGCCCGCCGATGCGCGCGCCGCTTTCACCCAGGGCTCGGTGGATGCCTGGGTGATCTGGGACCCGTTCCTTGCGGCGGCGCAAAAGACGCTGGATGCCCGCCTGCTGGCCGATGCCACTGGCGTGGTCAACAACCGGGGCTACTACTTCAGTTCGCGCAGCTTTGCCGACAAGAACGCCGACATTCTGCGCATCGCGGTGGAGGAGATCACGGCCATCGACAAATGGTTTGGCGCCGACCGTGCCGCCGCCGCAGCCGAATACGCCGCCATCCTGGGCCTGGACCGCAGTGTGGCCGAGCTGAGCTTGCAGCGCCGTCCCATCGGCACGGTGGTGGTGACCAAAGCCATCCTGGCCGAACAGCAGCTGATTGCCGACACCTTTTTTGAGCTGAAGCTGCTGCCACGCAAGATCAGCATTCTGGAAGCCGCCCAGGCGGGCGTGGCCTGAGGAGGACGGCATGGACCACCCCAACGACCGGCGTAACGCTTTGCGCCTGCTGGCGGCAAGTGCCGCAATTTTTGGCATTTTTAGCCCTCTAGCGCTTATTCCATCGGCACAAGCAGCTACTAAAAACGTAGCAGATGTTCCTTTGCAGCAATTGCGCATCGGTTACCAGAAGTCCGCCGTCAACCTGGTCATCGCCAAGCAACTGGGCTGGCTGGAGAAGCGCCTGCCCGCCACCAAGGTGAGCTGGCTGGAATTCCCCGCCGGGCCGCAACTGCTGGAGGCCTTGTCGGTCGGCAGTCTGGAATTTGGCCTGACCGGCGACGCGCCCCCGGTGTTCGCCCAGGCCGCAGGCAAAGACCTGGTCTACGTGGGGGCCGAGCCGCCCAAGCCCGACAGCTCGGCCATCCTGACGCAGGCAGATTCCCCGCTGCGCAGCCTGGCAGATTTGAAGGGCCGCAAGGTGGCGCTGCAAAAGGGGTCGAGCGCGCACTTTTTGCTGGTGCGGGCGGTAGAAAAGGCCGGTTTGCAGTGGGGCGACATCCAGCCCATCTACCTCACACCCGCCGATGCGCGGGCCGCTTTTGAGCGCAAAAGCGTGGATGCCTGGGCCATCTGGGACCCGTTCTACGCCGCCACCGAGCTGGCCGTGCAACCCCGCGTGCTGGCCAATGGCCGCGGCCTGTCGAACAACAACTCGTTCTACCTGGCATCCAGAACCTTTGCCAGCCAGCACCCGCAGGCGATTGCCGTGCTGTTTGAAGAACTTACCCGCGCCGACCGCCTGGCCCAGGACGACCGCAAGCAGGCCATCCAGCTCATTTCCGACTTCAGCGGGCTGGACGCGGGCGTGGTCAGCCTGTTTCTGACCCGCCGCCCACGCTCCCCCGTGGCTCCGCTGGCGGCCGCCACCGTGGCCGACCAGCAGCGCGTGGCGCAGGCGTTTTTCAAGATAGGCCTGATCCCCAAACCCCTCAACGTGGCCGATGCCGTGTTGAAAACCTAATTTTTAAGTTCATTTTTGGAGATTCCCATGCAAGTTTTCTGGTTCATCCCTACCCACGGCGACAGCCGCTACCTCGGCACCGCCCAGGGCGCGCGCGAACTCAACTACGACTACCTGAAACAGGTGGCGCAGGCCGCAGACAGCCTGGGTTATGAAGGCGTGTTGCTGCCCACGGGCCGTTCGTGTGAAGACCCCTGGGTAGTGGCGGCCAGCCTGCTGCCCGTCACCCAACGCTTGAAGTTTTTGGTCGCTGTGCGCCCCGGCCTGCACCAGCCCAGCCTGGCGGCGCGCATGGCGGCCACGTTCGACCGGCTGTCTGGCGGGCGGCTGATGATCAACCTGGTGACAGGAGGTGACCAGACCGAGCTGGAAGGCGACGGCGTGTATCTGGACCACGCCCAGCGCTACCAGCAGTCGGCCGAATTCATCCGCATCTGGCGCGAGATTTTGACCCGCAGCCACCACGGCGAAGCCTTTGACTTTGAAGGCGAACACCTCAGCGTCAAGGGGGCCAAGCTGCTGTATCCGCCAGTGCAAAAGCCGTATCCCCCCGTGTACTTCGGCGGCTCGTCCGACGCGGCGCACGACCTGGCGGCCGAGCAGGTCGATACCTACCTGACCTGGGGCGAACCGCCTGCCGAGGTGGCTAAAAAAGTGGCCGACGTGCGCGCCCGCGCCGCCAAACACGGCCGCACGGTGAAGTTCGGCATCCGCCTGCACGTCATCGTGCGCGAAACCGATGCCAAGGCTTGGGCCGCTGCCGACAGCCTGATCAGCAAGCTGGACGACGACACCGTCATCCGCGCCCAGGCCGCGTTTGCCAGGATGGACTCGGCAGGCCAGCGCCGCATGGCCGCGCTGCACGCGGGGGGCAAAAAGCGCACCCGCGCCGACCTGGAAATCAGTCCCAACCTGTGGGCGGGCGTGGGTCTGGTGCGCGGTGGCGCGGGCACGGCCCTGGTGGGCGACCCGCACACCGTAGCCGCCCGCATGAAGGAGTACGCCGACATCGGGCTGGACACCTTTGTGCTGTCCGGCTACCCGCACCTGGAAGAGGCCTACCGCTTCGCCGAACTGGTGTTCCCGCTGCTGCCACTACAAATGCAAGAAAAGCTGCAAGGCCAGTTACCCGGCCAGCGCCTGACCGGGCCCTTCGGCGAAGTAGTGGCTAACGAATACCTGCCCCGTGTATCCCAAAGCTAAAGACCAAGCCGAAGCAAGGAAACCCATGACCATCCACTCCATCCACCACGCCCAGCTGCCGTTCCGCGCGGGCGACGAGGCGCAGATCCGGCGCTTTTACAACCAGTTGATCGGCCTGACCGAGTTCCACGGCGGTGCGCCCGCCGGTGCGCCGCTGCGTTTTGTGGCCGGCCACCAGCGTATCGACCTGGTGCCTACCGACAACTGGCAGCCCAACGCCCTCCCTAGCCCCAACTTCAGCCACCTGGCTTTCGAGGTGCAAGGCCTGCCCACCCTGCGTTACCGCCTGCTGCAGGCCCAGGTGCCGCTGGAAGAAAGCCGCCCGCTGGTGGGCTACCTGCGCTTTTACGTCAAAGACCCGGCGGGCAACCAGCTGGAGTTTTTGGAACCCGACGCTTCGCAGGCGAGCACGGTATGAGCGGCCCCCTGACTTCACTGCGTGAACTGCAAACCACGCCATTCCCCACCACCGTGGCCGACGCACCAGACACGCCAGACGTTCCATTCCCCTACAAGGCCTTCGCCGCCAGCGTGGGCCAGGGCCTGCTGCCGTGGCTGCTGCCCATCGTGCTGGTGGTGGCCTGGCAAATTGCCAGCAGCACCGGCTGGCTGGCCACGCGCATCCTGCCCGCGCCGCTGGACGTGTTCAAAGCCGCCTGGACCCTGGCGGCATCCGGCGAACTGGGCAAACACGTGGGTGTGAGCGCCTGGCGTGCGCTGACCGGCCTGGCCATCGGCGGTGGGCTGGGCCTGGTGCTGGGCCTGTTGACCGGCTCGGTGAAGTTTTTTGAGACTTTGCTCGATTCCAGCCTGCAGATGGTGCGCAACATCCCGGCGCTGTCGCTGATACCGCTGGTGATTCTGTGGTTTGGCATTGACGAGACGGCCAAGCTGTTTTTGATCTCGGTGTCGGTGTTCTTCCCGATCTACCTCAACACCTTCCACGGCATCCGCAACGTGGACCCGGCCCTGATCGAGATGGGGCGCAGCTACGGCCTCACGCGCTGGCAGCTGTACCGCGACATCATCTTGCCGGGCGCGTTGTCCAGCATTTTGGTGGGGCTGCGCTTCAGTTTGGGGCTGATGTGGGTGATCTTGATCGTGGCCGAAACCATCTCGGCCCAGGCCGGTATCGGTTACCTGACCATGAACGCCCGTGAGTTTTTGCAGACCGACATCGTGCTGGTCGGCATCCTGCTGTACGCCTTGCTGGGCAAGCTGGCCGACGTGTTTGCCCGCGGTTTAGAGCGATTCTTCCTCCGTTGGCACCCCGGCTACCAAGCCACAACGCATTGAAAGAAAACCATGTCTGATTCCACATCGTCCGAAGGCGTGCGCCTGCAACTGCAATCCCTGAGCAAGCGCTACGGCGAGCGCACGGTGCTGCACAACACCCAGCTCACCATCGAACCCGGCCAGTTTGTCGCCATCGTCGGGCGCAGCGGCTGCGGCAAAAGCACCTTGCTGCGGCTGGTGGCCGGGCTGGAGGCCGCCAGCGGCGGCAGCCTGCAGCTGGACGCCGAACCCATTGACGGCATCCGCCAAGACACCCGCATCATGTTCCAGGACGCGCGCCTGCTGCCCTGGCGCAAGGTGATTGACAACGTGCTGATCGGCCTGCCCAAATCGGCCCGGGAGCAGGGCGAAAAAGTGCTGGCCCAGGTGGGCCTGGCCGACCGCCAGAAGGACTGGCCGGCCAAACTCTCCGGCGGCCAGCGCCAGCGCGTGGCCCTGGCCCGCGCCCTGGTGCACAACCCGCGCCTGCTGCTGCTGGACGAACCCCTGGGCGCGCTGGATGCGCTGACCCGCATCGAGATGCACCGCCTGATCGAAGGCCTGTGGGAAAAGCACCGCTTCACCGCGCTGCTGGTCACGCACGATGTGCAAGAGGCCGTGGCCTTGGCCGACCGCGTGATCCTGATCGAAGATGGCCGCATCGCCCTGGACGAAAACATCGCCCTGGCCCGCCCGCGCTGGCATGGCGACGCCGAGTTCGCCCGCATCG
>CANFZJ010000241.1 GCA_947451445.1 Comamonadaceae bacterium | reverse complement strand
TGACCGGGCGGCCCTTCTACTACTTTGCCTACGGCGCGGCCTGCACCGAGGTAGCCATCGACACCCTGACCGGCGAGAGCCGGGTGCTGAAAATCGACGTGCTGTACGACGCGGGCACCAGCATCAACCCGGCCATCGACATCGGCCAGGTCGAAGGCGGCTTTGTGCAGGGCATGGGCTGGCTGACCACCGAGCAGCTGGTGTGGAGCGATAAGGGGCATCTAAGCACCCACGCGCCCAGCACCTACAAAATCCCAGCCACGGGCGACATCCCCGCGCATTTCAAGGTAGACCTGTGGGAGCAACCGAACCGGGAAGACACCGTGCACCGCAGCAAGGCCGTGGGCGAGCCCCCTTTCATGCTGGCCATCAGCGTGTTCGAGGCACTGAAAGAGGCGATTGCGGCTGCCCGGGGCGACGGCGCGGTGGTGCAGCTAACTGCACCTGCGACGGCTGAAAACGTGCTGCGGGCGCTGACAAAACTCTAAAGGGCACTTCTAGAAATTCAATTTTCGGGATGCAGAGTGAGGCGCCCGGAACGCAGAACACCGGAGTGCACTTCAGTGCATGAGGACAACGAGCCCCGCGCAACGAAGCTATGCGCCCGACAATTGGATTTATAGGAGTGCCCTAAACAGGGTCCAGTGCAAAACCGTGGGTGACCACCTGGTTGCGGCCCCGGCGCTTGGCTTCGTAGCAGGCGCTGTCGGCCGCCTCCAGCACCGCGGCCACATCGGCCAGGTCCGGGCGCAGCTGCACCACGCCAATGCTGGCCCCCAGACCGAAGGTGTGGGTGCGCCAACGCATGCTCCAGGCGGCCACGCCGGCCCGCACCTGTTCGGCAATGCGCAGCGCCCGCGCCAATGAGCAACCGGGCAGCAAAATGGCGAACTCGTCGCCCCCCAGCCGCGCCACGATGTCGCTCTGGCGCACATGGGCCACCAGCAGGCGGGCGATCTGGCGCAGCACCTCGTCACCGGCGGCGTGCCCGGCGGTGTCGTTGATGGGTTTGAAGTGGTCCAGGTCGATGAACATGGTGCAGATTTCGCTGCGCACCAGCGGGTCGCCTGCCTGGGTGATGGCAATGCTGAGCCGGGCTTCAAAGTCCAGCCGGTTGACCAGCTGGGTCAGGCTGTCGTGGGTGGCGGTCCAGGACAGCTGGTCTTGCTGGGCGCGGGCAATCGTCACGTCGGTAAAAATCCAGATGACGCCCGACGCAGGTCGGCCGTCAATCACGTTGCGGCCGCGCATGTGGACCAGAATCATCCGGCCGTCCTTGCGCTGCACCTGCACCTCACCGTCGAAATAGCTATGGGTCTTGAGCGCCGTGCGGAACTTGGCCCCGGCCTCCTGGTAGGCCTGGGCGCTGGGGTACAGCACCGCGGCGTTGCGGCCCAGCAACTCGTCATCCGAGTAGCCAAACAGGCGGCAGGCCTGGCTGCTGACCACCTCAAAATGCCGGTCACGGGTGATGGCAATGCCAACCGACGCATTTTTCAAAATCGCCTTGAGCTGCTCCACCATCGCACTTTGGGATTCCTGGGCCCGGTTGCGCTCCTGGGTCACGTGGCGAAACACCTGTACCAGCTGGCCGATTTCACCACTGGCGCGGGGCCAGCCTGCGGACGGGTCCCGCTCGGCCCCCAGCAGCTGCTGCGCCCGGTCACGCAGCTGGGTAATGGGCCGGGTGATACCGGCAATCAGCAGGGTGGACAGGGCCGCACACACGGCCATGATGCCCGCCACCACCGTCCATGACTCGGTCAGCACCTGGCGCAGGGGTTGCAACGCGTAGTCGGTCCCGGTGATCCGTGCCACGTGCCAATCGGTACTGGGCACCTGGGCAATAGACACCAGATAGCGCGACAAAGCGTGTGGCGTAGCGGCCAGGCTGCCTGCATGCCGCACTGCCAGCAGCGCCCCCAGACCTGGCTCATCCTCCACTCGGCCCAGGCGCCGCTGGGCATCCGGGTGCGACAAAATGACGCCGTTGCTGGCATACACCACCAGGGCGGCCGAAAACTGCCCCAGGGTGGACGAAGCAGGCGGCAACATATCGGCCGACTGCAACGGTAACGCCCCCACGACCACCGCCAGTATGTGGCCGTTGGGGTCGCGTACAGGCACCGCCATCAAGGTAATGGGTTCGTCGCTCAAGCGACTCGACATGGGGTCTGAAATGCCGATGGCCCCGGTGGCCACCGTGCGCTGGAAAAAAGCCTGGTGGCTGAAATCGACCACCGGCAGTTGCTGCAAATTATGGGCAGCAGTGGCCTGGACCGCCCCGTCAGGCCGTACCACCAGCACCGCAGAAAACATTTCCAATGCCAAGGGGTGGGTGTACAGCTGGCGCTCCAGCGCTGCCGGTCGCGCCAGCAAAGCCGGGCCAACCTCGCTGGCCAATAAACGCAAATGGGCCTGCACCCGCGACACCCGGCTGCCCAGCATGGCTGCCGCCAGCTCTACCTCGTCCTGCTGCTGCATTTCCATACCGCTGAGAATGATGCGTTCGTTCTTGTTGGCCATGAAGTAGCTGGATGCGGCGGCAGACAATAGCGCCGACATCACCGCCACCAGCATCACCCGGAACTTGAGCGTACCCATCAACTGCCAACACCAACGGCGGTACAAACGCCACAGCACAGCGGGCACAAAGCGAATACGGGGAGCGACAGAAGTTATCTTTGTCATTTTTATAGTTGAATTTGCAGCAACCCTGTGATGGGCCACATCCGGGCGAACCTGGCAGCCTGTCGGACTTTCGGTACATCGGCTGCAATCGTAACAAAATGATTCATATTTCCACGCCTGCATATCAACGTAAGCATGGGGACTTATCCGTATAGTCCGGCCAGCCGTATAGCCCCCCCCGATCCACCTCCACGCAACCGCAGCAACACCACAGCATGGGCAACACAACATTTACCGCCAGCCTGATGGTGCTGGTCGCAGCCGTACTCTGGGGCACTACAGGCACCGCACAAAGCTTGGCTCCGCCGCACCTGTCGGCCTATTGGATCGGTGCACTGCGGCTGGTGGTGGCATGGGCGTTTTTTGCCTGCTACGCGCTTGTGACCACACCACGCCACCGTTTGCAGCAAGACCTGCGCAACCTGACCTGGCCCGGCGTGCTGCTAGCCGGCCTGTGTGTAGCCGCCTACAACCTGTCTTTTTTTGCCGGTGTCAAAGCCAACGGCGTTGCCATCGGTACTGCGATCGCCCTGGGCAGCGGCCCCATGTGGGCTGGCCTACTGCAATGGCTGCTGACACGCGGCGTGCCCCGTGCGGCATGGTGGATAGGCACAATGTTCGCGGTGGGCGGCGGCACGCTGATGGTGTTGCAAGGCGGTACCGACCACCCTGTCAGCCTGCAAGGCACGCTGCTCTGCCTGGCCGCAGGATTCAGCTACGCCGCCTACGCACAACTGAACCAACAGCTGGTTCGCACAGCTTCACCGTCCACTGTCACATTGCTTGTCTTTGGCGTCGCCGCACTGATCGCATCCACCGCCGCGCTACAACTGTCCGGCTACTTCCGCGCCAGCCCGCTCGACTGGCTCACCGTGGGTTACCTCGGTGTGGTCGCCACGGGCGTAGCCTATTTACTGTTCAGTTACGCACTGCGCCGGGTCGCCAGCGCCACCGCAGTCACCCTGGCCCTGGCAGAACCACTGGTCGCGTGCGTGCTGGCCATTGTGGTACTGCATGAACCTGCTACCGCCAGTACCCTGGTCGGACTGGGGATGGTGCTGGCAGGCTTGGCCGTGGTGGTAGCGGCCGAACTGCACCGTCGTACTTGACCTACGCCGCAGTTATGTCGAAATTTTTTACACTTCGTAATCCGCATCTCGAAAAAAGTGCTTTATTTGGGTGTAAAAAATCTGCAAGTCATTGATTTTCAATATATTTATACAAACAATAAAAACCTGGCACAACACCTGCTTACATACCCAGGGAAGGGGCCAAACCCCTTGGACTAAGCCCTTACCATTCAGGAGTATTTAAATGACCACCCTCTCAACTCTCGCCAAAGCACTGATCGCATCCGTTGTGGTTGCTGGCTCCATGGCTTCCGCAAACGCCGGCTTGGTGTTCACTGCCGACCCAACCGCCATTGGTGGCGCGGGCCCCAGCTACATTGCCGACTCGTTAAACGGCAATGCCCAAACCTACTTGCAAATCGTAAGTTCCACCGACATTCAAGGCCATGGTTACCTGAAGTACGGTGCAGCCTCCCTGAATGGCACGGATGTTTACAGCTTCAGTTTCGGTGACACGATCGTCTGGGCCGAATACACGTTCACCACCACGCTGAACAGCGGCTCTATTGGTGGCGTAAGCCAATCCACCATCAGTGCGCTCACATTGAGCATCTGGGGTGAGAAGAAAGGCAATGGCGATTCAATATTCACGCAGGCCAGTGCCATCAATGCAGGTTCGGCAAGCGTTGTGCACAGTGCAGATACCGTGCAATTGGCCTCAGGTTCGTTGATTGGTGGCGCGTCCAGCATCAATGCCGCTCTGGGCACCTCCTTCAACCCTGAAGGCAGTCTGGTTCTGACGACCGAAGGCATGGCTTACTTTGTGGACCCAACGCCTTTCTACCAATTCGTATTCACCGCTGCGACCAACACGTTTGCGGGCTTTAGCAACACAGTGAGCGGTTCCGCCATCATCACTGGCGTTGCCAGCACCGACTTCAACAACGTGCCTGAGCCAGGCAGCTTGGCCCTGATGGGTCTGGGCCTGGTGGGTCTGGTTGCTGCACGCCGCCGCACCGCAGCCAAGTAATCAACGCAAGACTTTTAGTCTTGCCCCCAAAAGGAGCCTTAGGGCTCCTTTTTTCATTTCTGCTCTGCCCCATGGTTTACGCACAGCACCCTCACTTGGCTAAACTGCAAACACAGCCACTGCACCACCGACCATGAACTCCACCGCCTTGACCCCCCAAAATGTCACCGGGCAAGCCCATGCCTTATCGGCCGTCCACCAACCCACCAGCGTGAACGAAGTGGTCGCACTCGTCAACACCGCACGGGCGCAGAAAACACCGCTGTACCCCGTCTCCACGGGTTTGAACTGGGGTTATGGTTCGTCATCTCCCGTGACTGCAGGCTGCCAGTTGGTGGATTTAAGCAAGATGAACCGCATTTTGAATGCCGACAGCATCTCGCTTTCCAACCCGGTCGCGGTGATTGAACCAGGTGTCACCCAGGGCCAGT
>CANFZJ010000240.1 GCA_947451445.1 Comamonadaceae bacterium | reverse complement strand
TGATGACGCCGTCGCACAACCCGCCCGAAGACGGCGGCTACAAATACAACCCCACCAACGGCGGCCCGGCCGACAGCGACATCACCGGCTGGATCGAAAAAGCCGCCAACGACATCCTGCAAAACAAGCTGCAGGGCGTTAAACGCATGCCCTACGCCCAGGCGCTCAAGGCCAGCACCACCCACCGCCACGACTACCTGGCGCACTACGTGGCCGACCTGGGCAACGTGATCGACATGGACGCCATCCGTGGCGCGGGCGTGCGCATGGGCGTGGACCCGCTGGGCGGCGCAGGCGTGAACTACTGGGGCCGCATCGCCGAGAAGTACCAGCTCAACCTGGGCGTGGTCAGCGACCAGGTGGATGCCACATTCCGCTTCATGTCGGTGGACTGGGACGGCCGCATCCGCATGGACCCGTCCAGCAAAAGCGCCATGGCCTCGCTGGTCGGGCTCAAAGACCAGTACGACATCGCCTTTGCCTGCGACACCGACCATGACCGCCACGGCATCGTCACCCGCAGCGGCGGCCTGATGCAGCCCAACCACTATCTGGCGGTGTGCATCGACTATCTGTTCCAAAACCGCCCCGGCTGGAGCGCCCAGGCCGGTGTGGGCAAAACCCTGGTCAGCAGCAGCATGATCGACCGCGTGGCGGCCCGCCTGGGGCGCAATTTGTACGAGGTACCGGTCGGCTTCAAATGGTTTGCCAGCGGCCTGTGCGACGGTTCGCTCGGCTTTGGCGGCGAAGAGAGCGCGGGCGCATCCTTCCTGCGCAAGGACGGCAGCGTGTGGACCACCGACAAAGACGGCCTGATCCCCGCCTTGCTGTCGGCCGAAATCATCGCCCGCACCGGGCAAGACCCGCACCAGGCCTACGAAAAGCTCACCGCCGCCTTCGGCGCCCCCGCCTACGACCGCATCGACGCCCCGGCCAGCCCTGAGCAGAAGAAGAAGCTGGGCAAGCTCACCCCCCAGCAGGTCACCAGCGCCGAGTTGGCAGGCGAGGCCATTACCCAGGTGGTCACCAGCGCCCCCGGCAACGGGGCCAGCCTGGGCGGCCTGAAAGTGATGACCGCCAACGGCTGGTTCGCCGCGCGCCCCTCGGGCACTGAAAACATCTACAAAATCTACTGCGAAAGCTTCCACGGCGAAGAGCACCTGCGCCGCATCGCCACCGAGGCGCAGGGCATTGTGGATTTGGCGCTGGCCTAAACAACTATCAAAAAGATAGCTGCTTGCGCACGTTCTATATGCGCTGGTGGCACTTTTCATACATAAACATACCTTGCTCGCACTCATCCTCATCGCCGGTCTTTGGGCCGGATTGCAAAACGCCCTGGCCGGAGGCGGCTCCTTCGTCACCTTGCCGGTGCTGATCCTGTCAGGCATGTCGCCGCTGGCGGCCAACATCACCTCCACGGTGGCGATGTTTCCGGGCCAAGTCACGTCGGGCCTGTCGGGGCGCAAGCTGGTCACCGGGGCAGGGCGCTTGCCGTTTTGGGCGCTGCTGTTGGTCAGCGCCGTGGGCGGGGCGCTGGGCGGCTTGCTGTTGTTGCACACGCCGTCAGACATCTTTACCCGGTTGGTGCCCTGGCTGGTGCTGTTTGCCACCACGGTGTTTGCCTGGGGCAGCTTTTTTCGCAAACCAGGGGCGACATCCACGCAGGTGGGGCCGGTGGGCGCGGGCGTGGCGCAGTTCTTTATCGCCATCTACGGCGGCTACTTTGGCGGCGGCATCGGGTTTTTGATGATGGCCGCACTGACGATGGCAGGCCTGCCCACCCGCAACGCCGGGGCAACCAAGAACGCGCTGGCCGGAGTGATGAACGCGGCGGCGGTGGTTTTGTTTGCCACCTCACCCGAAGTCCATTGGCAGCCCGCCCTGGTGCTGGGCGCCGGGGCCATTGCGGGCGGGCTGGTGGGCAGCTGGGCGCTGCGCCGGGTGAATGAAAAGGCGCTGCGTATCGCCATCGTGGGCATTGGCATTTGCCTGACCATTGGCCTGTTTGTGAAACCGCTGTGATGGCAAGCCAAGCCCAGTTCCGCTTGCGCATCTACCGCGACGACAGCATTGCCATCGGCCCTGGCAAGGTAGCGCTGCTGGAGGCGATTGCCGAGGTGGGCTCCATATCCGCTGCTGCGCGGCAACTGGGTATGTCGTACCGGCGGGCCTGGGTGCTGGTGGACGAGATGAACCGCGCCCTCAGCAGCCCCGCCGTCACCACCGCAGCCGGAGGCGCACAGGGGGGCGGTACCGCATTGACGCCACTGGGCGCAGCGGTGGTGCAGCACTACCGCGCGGTGGAAGTAGCCGCGCAGCAGGCCGCCGCTGCGGACATCGCCGCACTGCAGCAACTGCTCGCGCCCTGACTGCAGGGATATCGCTATATCTGGCTGGATACAATGCTGTCCATGCCCACGCTGCTTGCCTCCATAGACTGGTTTCCGCTCATGCTGTCACTCAAAGTGGCGGCGGTGGCGACGCTGCTGGCCACCATCGCGGGCATTGCACTCGGCTGGATATTCGCCCGTAAGTCTTTCCCCGGTAGCGGCGTGTTGGAGGCTGTGTGCATGCTGCCGCTGGTGCTGCCGCCCACGGTCATCGGCTACGCGATTCTGGTGGCGGCCGGTCGCCGCAGCCCGCTGGGCAGTTGGCTGCGGGCGCACCTGGACTACACCATTATTTTTAGCTGGCACGGCGCGGTAGTGGCGTCCAGCATCGTGGCGTTGCCGCTGGTGCTGAAGTCGGCCAGCGCCGCGTTTGCCGGGGTAGACCGCTCGCTGGAGGCGGCAGCCAGCACGCTACGCCAAAGCCCGCTGTCGGTGTTTTTGCGCGTGACCTTGCCGCTGGCGTGGCCCGGCATTCTGGCTGGCACGCTGCTGGCCTTCGCCCGCGCCATGGGTGAATTTGGCGCGTCGCTGATGGTGGCGGGCTCGATTCCGCAGCAAACCCAAACCCTGTCGATGGCGATTTTTGATGCCGTGCAGGCCGGGCAAGACGACCTGGCGCTGCTGCTGGTGGCCATCACCTCGGTGCTGTCCATCGCCGTGCTGGTGCTGTCTAACCGCTTTTTTTCACTGAGGTAACCATGCGTCTATTCCTGCTATTGGTGCTGTTCCCCGTGCTGGCTGCGGCCCAGCAAATCACCGTCTCCACCGCTGCCAGCCTGACCGATGCCTTCAAGGAACTCGGCCCCAGGTTCGAGGCCAGCCAGCCCGGTGCCATCGTGCGCTTCAACTTCGCCGCTTCTGGCGTGCTGCTGCAGCAAATCAGCCAGGGCGCGCCGGTAGATGTGTTCGCCAGTGCCGACCAGGACACCATGGACCGCGCCGCGCAGCAAAAGCTGGTGGACGCCGACACCCGCAAAGACTTTGCGACCAACAGCCTAGTGCTGGTCGAACCCGCCAAAGACGGCCCGGGCCTGAAAAGTCTGCAAGACCTGACCGGCCCCAGCGTGCTCAAAATCGCCATCGGCAAACTGGCCACCGTGCCCGCAGGCCGCTACACCCAGCAAGTGCTGGACCGTGCCAAATTGTGGACCCCGCTGGAGCCCAAGTTCGTGCAGGCAGACAGCGTGCGCCAGGTGCTGGACTACGTGGCACGCGGCGAGGCCGAGGCCGGTTTTGTCTACCGCACCGACGCGGCCATTCTGGGCGACAAAGTCAAAATCGTGCTGACCACCACAGGCCACACCCCTGTGACCTACCCGGTCGCCGTGGTGGCCGACAGCAAGCAAAAAGCGCTGGCGCAAAAGTTCATTACCTTTTTAGGCTCTGGTGCAGCACAGGCGGTGTTAGTGCGCTATGGATTTGGTAGCTTGTGATTGACATCGACATCCAACTGACCGTCGCCGACACCCGGCGCCGCTTTGACTTGGCGGTGCGCTTCGCCACCGATGCACCCTTCGTCGCGCTGTACGGCCCGTCCGGCGCGGGCAAGTCGCTCACGCTGCAAGCCATTGCCGGGCTGCTGCGGCCAACCTGGGGGCACATTCGGCTGAACGGGCGCACGCTGTTCGATGCGACAAGCTTTGTCCCTGCGGCCCAGCGCCGCGTGGGCTACCTGCCGCAAAACTACGCGCTGTTCCCGCATCTGTCGGTGCAGGAGAACATTGCTTTTGGCCTGAAAACCTGGCGCAAACGCAGCCTGTCGCCGCCTGAGATGGCCCACATCCAAACCCTGATGGACAGCTTCGGCCTGGCCGCCCTGGCCCACAGCCGCCCGGCCACGCTGTCCGGCGGGCAGCAGCAGCGGGTGGCGCTGGCGCGGGCGCTGGCCTGCCAGCCGCAAGTGCTGTTGCTGGACGAGCCTTTTGCCGCTTTGCACCCCAGCCTGCGCCACAGCCTGCGCGAAGAACTCGCCCAGGTGCGCAGCCAGTGGGGCATTCCCGCGCTGATGATTACCCACGACGTGGAAGACGTGCTGGCACTGGCCGACGTAGCGTTTGTGTTCGATGCCGGGCAGGTGGTGCAAGAGATCAACCTGCAAGATGCCACCGCGCGCAGCCTGGCGCGGGTGGAAATGGGCGGGGTGGCGCACACCCCGTTGCAAACCAAACTCCGCCAAATGCTATTGAATCAGTAGCTGCCTGCGCAGGTGGAATATGCGCTGGAGGCCGATTTTTATCTAAATTTGGTGATGGATCGGCTGTGGCAAACTCTCGCCCTTGTCTCCTAACCGCTCCCGTTCCATGCAGAAAATCATCCGCCAGCTCGCCGTAGAAATCAAAGCCCGAGAAGAACAAATCCGCGCCGCCGTAGAGCTGCTGGATGGCGGGGCCACCGTGCCTTTCATCGCGCGCTACCGCAAGGAAGTGACCGGCGGGCTGGACGACATCCAGCTGCGCGAGCTGGAAACCCGGCTCGGCTACCTGCGCGAGATGGAAGACCGGCGCGAGGCTATCGTCAAAAGCATCGAAGAGCAGGGCAAGATGACCGACGCGCTGCGGGTGGCCATCTTTGCCGCCAGCACCAAGCAGGAGCTGGAAGACCTGTACCTGCCGTTCAAAACCAAGCGCCGCACCAAGGGCCAGATTGCGCGTGAAAACGGCAGCGAGCCGCTGGCCGACCTGCTGTTTGCCAACCCGCTGCTGGTGCCCACCGATGCAGCGGCGGCCTTCGTCAAGGCCGAGAAGGGTGAAAACGGCGATGACTTCACCACCGTGCAGGCCGTGCTGGACGGCGTGCGCGACATCCTCAGCGAGCGCTGGGCCGAAGACGC
>CANFZJ010000239.1 GCA_947451445.1 Comamonadaceae bacterium | reverse complement strand
TGTGTTCCCTGACAAGCCAATCTCCCAAAAGCCTGCTGAAGTGCGAATGGGTAACGGCAAGGGCAACCCTGAGTACTACGTGGCTGAAATTCAGCCGGGTAAGATTGTTTTTGAAATCGTCGGCGTTCCTGAAGAACTGGCCCGTGAAGCGTTCCGTTTGGCTGCTGCCAAACTGCCTTTGCGTACCACCTTCGTGGCCCGTATGATTGGCCAGTAAGTAGGAAAGACTGACATGACGAAATCTACTGAACTGCGCACCAAAGACGTCGCCGGCCTGCAAACCGAAGTGAAAGCGCTGCAACGCGCCCACTTTGGTCTGCGTATGCAAAAAGCCACGCAACAACTCAACAACACAGCCACGATCCGCACTGCGCGCCGTGACATTGCCCGCGCCAAGACCATTCTTGTCGAGAAGCAAGCCGCTGAAAAAACCGCTAAGTAAGGAGCGACAACATGACGGAAGCTAAAACATCCCTCAAGCGCACCTTGGTTGGCAAGGTTGTGAGTGACAAACGGACCAAGACGGTCACCGTGCTGATCGAGCGCCGTGTAAAGCACGAGCTCTACGGCAAGATCGTTGGTAAGTCGAGCAAGTACCACGCCCATGACGAAAAGGGCGAGTTCAAGCTGGGCGACACCATCGAGATCACGGAAAGCCGTCCGATCTCCAAGACCAAGAACTGGGTTGCTACCCGCTTGGTTCAAAAGGCTATTGCGGTTTAACACTGCATTGCTTCTCAAAAACGGCTCACAATGTGGGCCGTTTTTGTTTTTGGGCTCTGAATGGGCCCATTCTTATTTTTAACCTTGAAGGAGCACAGCATGATCAAAGTCGGCGACACCCTGCCATCCACCACCCTGTTTGAATACATCGAAGTCGAAGGCGAAGGCTGCAGCATCGGCCCAAATGCGGTAGACGTAGCCAAGGCCACCGCTGGCAAGACCATTGCCCTGTTCGCTTTGCCAGGCGCGTTCACCCCCACCTGCTCGGCCCAGCATGTGCCTGGTTACGTGGCCAACGCCGAAGCCTTCAAGGCCGCTGGTGTGGATGAAATCTGGTGCCTGAGCGTGAACGACGCGTTTGTCATGGGTGCCTGGGCGCGTGACCAGCAGACCGCTGGCAAAGTCCGCATGTTGGGCGACGGCAGCGCCGACTTCACCAAGGCGGCTGGCCTGGTGCTGGACCTGACCGCCAAGGGCCTGGGTGTGCGCAGCCACCGCTATTCCATGCTGGTAAAGAACGGCGTGGTCAGCACCCTGAATCTGGAAGAAGGCGGCAAATTGCAAGTCAGCGACGCCGAGACTTTGCTGGCCCAAGCCAAGGCCGCATAAGCCAAGCGCTATCTAAAAAATAGCTGCTACCGCAGGTGCCACCTGCGTTAGCAGCTGTTTTTGTTTAAAGAATCGCTTTTTTCAACCAGTCGGCAAACGCCGCGCATTCCCAGCGGTCCATCGCCCCGGTGTTCCAGCACAGGTAGTGCGCATGCGGACTAGGCACGCTGCGCTCAAACAGCCGCACCAGTGAACCGTTCTCCAGCCAGGGCAAGCCCAGCCGCAGCCGTACCAGGCCGATGCCCATGCCGGCCGCCGCGCCGTCGCACATCAGGCCAATATCGTTGAACTGCGAACCCTCTACGGGCTCCGACCAGTCGCGCTGGTGCGCGCTGAACCAGGTGCGCCAGGGTTCCAGTGGTGAACGCAGCAAGCGCGCACCTTGCAGGTCGTCCACGCTGTCAAACGGTCCGTGTTCACGCACAAACGCGGGCGATGCCAGGGGGGTGACTTCGTCCCGGGCCAGGCAGACATGCTCCACATCGGCATAGCGGCCCGTGCCAAAGCGCACCACCAAATCCGCGTCTTCCGCCACCACGTCCAGCAACGGAATCGACACCTGCAGCGTCAGGTCGATTTCGGGGTAGGCCTCCGTGAATTGGCGCAGGCGTGGGATGAGGATGGAGCGGGCAAACGTCGGTGTGACAGCCAGGCGCAGCTTGCGTTTGCCGGGGGCCGACTGGGCGCTAGGAAAGCGCTCCAGAATCGACAGGCCTTCGCGCACATGGGCCAGGTATTCGCTGCCCTCGGTGGTCAGCGAAAAGTCGGCCCGGCCAAACAGCTTGGTGCCCAGAATCTGCTCCAACTGCTTGACCCGGTGGCTCACCGCGCTGGGTGTCACGCACAGCTCGTCGGCCGCCTGCGAAACACTGCGTAAACGGGCCAATGCCTCGAAGGTCAGCAAGCATTGAATCGGGGGTATACGTGTAGCACTCATGGGCCGATTGTCCCCCTTGCACAGTACCCCCCTGGCTACAATTGCACCCTTTTTGCCTAGGGGATTGCGCGTGTCCGACCGTTTTAAAGTGTGGCTGCAGTACCTGCTGCCCAAGCACGCCATCACCGCTTTTGGCTGGCATGTCGCCACCGGGCGCTGGGGAAGCGTCACCACCGGCATCATCCGTTGGTTCGTCGGCAAATACGGCGTGAACATGGCCGAGGCAGCCAACCCGGACATCACCAGCTACGCCAGCTTCAACGAGTTTTTCACCCGCGCCCTCAAGCCCGGTGCTCGCCCCATCACCCAGGCCGATCTGGTCTGCCCGGTGGACGGCGCGATCAGCCAGTTTGGCCGCATCGAACGCGACCAGATATTCCAGGCCAAGGGCCACACCTATTCCACCACCGCGCTGGTGGGCGGCGACGCGGCGCTGGGCGGGCTGTTTGTAGACGGCCACTTTGCCAACATCTACCTCAGCCCCAAGGACTACCACCGCATCCACATGCCCTGCGATGGGCGCTTGACGCGGATGGTTTATGTACCGGGCGAGCTGTTTTCGGTCAATCCGGTGACGGCACAGGGCGTGCCGGGTCTGTTTGCGCGCAACGAGCGGGTGGTGTGTGTGTTTGACTCGGCGCGCGGGCCGTTTGTGCTGGTGCTGGTGGGCGCAGCCATCGTCGGCAGCATGGCGACCACGTGGCAAGGGATCATTAATCCACCGCGCGGCCCGGTGCGCGAATGGCGCTACGACGACCAGCAGATCATGCTGAAACAAGGGGAGGAGATGGGCCGCTTCCTGCTCGGTTCCACCGTGGTGATGCTGTTCCCCAAGGGACCACTCAGTTTCAACCCCGCCTGGGCACCCGCAGGTAGCGTGCGCCTGGGCGAAGTGATGGCCAATCCCGCTTTGCATTGACACCGATAACTGCGTTGCTTCGCCTTGCCGTGCTAAAGCACTGTCTGCGGCCTCGCGCCTTGTTCTCGGCGCCACTGCAAAACGGAACTGCTACTTAAAGATAACGGTCTTGTGGCCGTTAATCAGCACCCGGTGCTCGCTGTGCCACTTCACAGCCCGGGCCAGCACCTGGCTTTCGGTATCCCGGCCCTGGGCGGTGAAGTGCTCCACCGTGCGGCTGTGGTCCACGCGGGCGACGTCTTGCTCGATGATCGGGCCCTCGTCCAGGTCGGCTGTCACGTAGTGGGCGGTGGCCCCGATCAGCTTCACGCCCCGGTCATGCGCCTGGTAGTAGGGCTTGGCACCCTTGAAGCTGGGCAGAAAGCTGTGGTGGATGTTGATTGCCCGGCCACTCAGCTTTTGGCATAAATCGTTGCTCAAAATCTGCATGTAGCGCGCCAGCACCACCAATTCTGCGCTCTCATTTTCGATAACCTCGTAGGCCCGCGCCTCGGCCTGGGCCTTGCTGGCTGCCGTCACCGGAATGTGGTGAAACGGCACGTTGTAGCTGGCCGCCAGCTGGTAGAAGTCGCGGTGGTTGCTGACGATGGCGCGAATGTCCAGCGGCAGCAGGCCGCTTTTCCAGCGAAACAGCAGGTCGTTCAGGCAATGGCCCTCTTTGCTGACCATCAGCACGGTACGCACCGGCTCGGCGGTGGCGTGCAGGCTCCACTGCATTTTGAAACCGTCGGCAAAGCTGGCCAGCGCAGTGCGCAGCGCATCGGCGGGGATCTGGTCGCAGGCAAACTGCACCCGCATGAAGAACAGGCCGGTGTCGTGGTCGTTGTACTGACCGGCTTCTTCGATGTTGCTGCCGCGCTCCAGCAAAAAGCCCGAAACGGCGTGGACGATGCCCGGACGGTCGGGGCACGAAAGAGTAAGGATGTAAGCAGTATTCATGGCGAGCCGGATTGTCGCAGCCCGGCGCAGTAGTCTTTGGCTGGTACGCGGGGCGTGCTCCAGGTCTGGCTGAAAGACGCTATATTTTTAGCAGCTACTTGCGCAGACTCTGCCTGCAGTAACACCGATTTTGATGCCCAACCTTCGGGCAGGTGCTGTGGCACGCCCAGACGGGGGTCGGCGTGGCTGCTGCCAGTCAGCAGCAGCACGCTCTTGCCGGGCACGGTGGCGGTTTGCAGGGTGTGCGCCATGGCCTGGTCGCGGGCGATCTGGATGCGGGTCATGGGGCCGATTTGGCTTTCCGGCAGCAGATCGCAGTGGCCCAGACGGATGGCTTGCTGCTGGGCCTTGAGTGCCGGGCCGGGCAGCTGCACGTCCAGCAGCGGGTTGGCCATGGCGGCACGCATCTGGCTGCGCGGCAGGTTGGCGCCCAGCACGGGCACTCCGGCAGTGACGGCGGCCATCACCGCCGGGCCGTAGGCAGCCCAGGGCCAGGCTTGGTCGTCCCACTGCAGGGCGGCTTGCACCTGGAGTGGGCTGGCGCTGCGGGGCAAGTCGGCGGTGCTGCGACCTTGCTCGGCCATTTCCAGCGCGACGGCGGCTAGCTGGCCACGGGCGGCCAAGGTTTCGATGGTTTCGCGTTCGATACGCTGGTGGTCAGGGGCGTCATGCTGCTCGCCCAGCAGGATGGCGTCGGCGGGTAGCAAAGAAAAGATGCGGCTAGCCGGCGCGGTGGCGCAGCCCGCCAAAGCCAGCAGGAGGACAGCGGGGCGTATCAATGCACCGAAATGGTGTTTTGGGCCAGCTCGGCGTACTGCTCCAGCGTGTCTTCCACCTCTTCTTGGGTGGGGGTGTTGAGCTGCCATGCCGCAATGTGGCGCTGGAACAGCTCGGCCCAGGAGCCGTCCAGATAGACCTCTTTGCCCGACCGTTTATCCACAATCTCAAAGCCGTGGCGCTGCAGCGTGGGCGCGGGCGGCGCGGTGTCGGCCAGCGGCATCAGGCTTTCCAGCGCCAGGCTGGGCAGCATATGGACCACCACAAAGGATTCGGAGTCGTACAGGGTGTGCATGTAAGTCCTTGTTAACTACGGGGCAGGTGG
>CANFZJ010000238.1 GCA_947451445.1 Comamonadaceae bacterium | reverse complement strand
GATGACCGGTGGCCAATGGCCGCAAGGCTGGTACACCGGCCGCGACAGCCCCAACACCCGCCGCCTGCTGGCCGACCAGGGCGGTTTTGCCTACGACAGCGACTACTACGGCGACGACCTGCCGTTCTGGCTGCCCACCACCAAGTCCGATGGCACGGTGGAGCCCCGCCTGGTCATCCCCTATTCGCTGGACACCAACGACATGCGCTGCGTGCAGGTACAGGGTTTCAACACCGGCGACCACTTTTTGCAGTACCTCAAGGACAGCTTTGACGTGTTGTACGCCGAGGGGGACGAAGCTCCCAAAATGATGAGCATCGGCATGCACTGCCGCGTGCTGGGCAAACCGGGCCGCTTTGGCGCGCTGCAAAAGTTCCTGGACTACGTGCAAAGCCATGAACGCGTGTGGATTTGCCGCCGCATCGACATCGCCGAGCACTGGCACAAAGTACACCCTTACCAAGCAAGCTCCTAAATGGCCCTGACGCTCGATTTCCTCAACACGGCCCCGCTGGATGAGGCGCAACAGCAGCTCCCCGGCCTGTACGAACACTCCCCCTGGATTGCCGAAAAAGCGCTGCTGGCCCGGCCCTTTAAATCACTGGCCGCGTTCAAATACGCCATGGCCCAGGTGTTGGCCGCTGCGGGTCACCAAGCCCAGCTGGACCTGATCCGCGCCCACCCCGAGCTGGCTGGCAAAGCGGTGCTGACCACCGAGTCCACCCACGAGCAAAACCAGGCCGGCCTGACCCAGTGCACGCCGCAAGAACTGGCCCAGCTACAGCAGCTGAATGCGGACTACGCCGCCAAATTCGGCCACCCCTTCATCCTGGCGGTGCGCGGGCCGCGTGGCACGGGCTTACGCAAGCAAGAGATCATCGACACCTTTGTGCGCCGCCTGCGCAACCCGGCCGACTTTGAACAGGCCGAAGCCCTGCGCAACATCCACCGCATCGTCGAAATTCGCCTGAACGACGCTTTTGGCGTCAACCCTACATTGGGTAACGTGGTGTGGGACTGGCAGGAACAGTTGAGTGTGCACACCGACCCCGGCTACGCCGAAAAAGGCCAGCTCACCGTCACCTACCTGACCGACGCGCACCGCGCCTGCGCCGCCCAGATCGCCCAGAACATGCGCGACTGCGGTTTTGACGAGGTGCATATCGACGCCGTGGGAAACGTGGTGGGCCGCTACCTGTCCAGCAACCCGGCCGCGCCCAGCCTGCTCACCGGCAGCCACTATGACACCGTGCGCAACGGCGGCAAATACGACGGCCGTCTGGGTATTTTTGTGCCCATGGCCTGCGTGCGCGAACTGGCACGGCTTGGCCAGCGCCTGCCGTTTCACCTGGAAGTGGTGGGTTTTGCCGAAGAAGAAGGCCAACGCTACAAGGCCACTTTTCTCGGCTCCGGCGCACTGATCGGCCACTTCAACCCCGACTGGCTGGACCAAACCGACGCCGACGGCATTCCCATGCGCGCGGCAATAGCCCACGCGGGCCACCCAGTAGACGACATTCCCACGCTGCAGCGCAACCCTGCCGACTACCTGGGCTTTGTCGAAGTCCACATCGAACAAGGCCCGGTGCTGAACGAGCTGGACATCGCTTTAGGCATCGTCACCTCCATCAACGGCAGCCTGCGCTACACCGGAGAGGTCATCGGCGTGGCCTGCCATGCGGGCACCACCCCCATGAACCGCCGCCGCGACGCCGCCACCGCCGTGGCCGAGCTGGCCCTGTTTGTAGAGCAACGGGCTGCGCAAGACGGCGACTCGGTGGGCACCATCGGCATGCTGCAGGTGCCCAACGGCTCCATCAACGTGGTGCCGGGCCAGTGCAACTTCAGCCTGGACCTGCGCGCCCCCACCAACGCACAGCGCGACGCCCTGGCCCACGACGTGCTGGCCGCCCTGCGCAACATCTGCGAACGCCGGGGCCTGCGCTACACGCTGGAAGAGACCATGCGCGCCGCCGCCGCCCCCAGCGCCGCGCCCTGGCAGCAACGCTGGGAACAGGCCGTGGACGCGCTGGGCGTGCCGCTGCACCGCATGCCCAGCGGCGCGGGCCACGACGCCATGAAGCTGCACGAGGTGATGCCCCAGGCCATGCTGTTCGTGCGCGGGCAGAACGCCGGCATCAGCCACAACCCGCTCGAATCCAGCACCAACGACGACATGCAACTGGCGGTAGACGCCTTTGCCCTGCTTTTGAATAACCTGACACCATGACCCCAAACTACGCCGCACTCGATGCCTGGATCGACAGCCACTTTCAAGAGGAAGTCGGCTTTCTGCAAGAACTCATCCGCGTCCCCACCGACACCCCGCCCGGCAACAACGCGCCCCACGCCGACCGCACGGCCGAGCTACTGCAGGCGTTTGGCTTCCAAGCCGAAAAGCACCCCGTACCCGCTGCCGTGGTCCAGGCCGCAGGCCTGCAGTCCATCACCAACCTGGTAGTGCGCCGCCAATACGGTCCGGGCAAAACCATTGCCCTGAACGCCCACGGCGACGTAGTGCCGCCCGGCGACGGCTGGACGCACGACCCCTATGGCGGCGCGGTGGTGGACGGCAAAATCTATGGCCGCGCCACCGCGGTGAGCAAGGGCGACTTCGCCAGCTTCACCTTCGCCGTGCGGGCGCTGGAATCCCTCCAACCACAGCAAGGCGCGGTCGAGCTGCACTTCACCTACGACGAAGAGTTTGGCGGCGAAGTCGGCCCCGGCTGGCTGTTGAAGCACAACATCACCCAGCCCGACCTGATGATTGCCGCCGGGTTCTCCTACCAGGTGGTCACCGCCCACAACGGCTGCCTGCAGATGGAAGTCACCGTGCACGGCAAAATGGCCCACGCCGCCATTCCCGACAGCGGCGTTGACGCCATGCAGGCGGCAGTCAAAATTCTGGCCGCCCTGTACGCACAAAACGCGCTGTACCAGCAGATCACATCCAAGGTCGAAGGCATCACCCACCCCTATTTGAACGTGGGCACCATCGCGGGCGGCACCAACACCAATGTGGTCCCCGGCAAGGTGGTCTTCAAGCTCGACCGCCGCATGATCCCGGAGGAGAACCCGGTCGAAGTCGAAGCCCACATCCGCCAGGTGATTGCCGACGCCGCCGCCCTGCCCGGCATCACCGTAGACATCAAACGCCTGCTGCTGGCCCATTCCATGCAGCCCCTGCCCGGCAACGCACCGCTGGTGGACGCCATCCAGAAGCACGGCCTGGCCGTGTTTGGCGAGCCCATTCCCGCCACCGGCACCCCGCTGTACACCGATGTGCGGCTGTACGCTGCGGCGGGCATCCCCGGCGTCATCTACGGTGCCGGGCCGCGCACCGTACTCGAATCGCATGCCAAACGTGCCGACGAACGGCTCGACCTGGAAGACCTGCGCCGCGCCACCAAGGTGATTGCGCGCACCCTGGCCGACCTGCTGCAGTCCGCGGGATGACGCTACGTTTTTAATAGCTACTTGCGCACATCCCATATGCGCAAACGGCACTTTTTATTAAAAATGACCTAGCCCTGCCATAAATGTGCATGGAAGTTGCTTCGTGGCGTGTTCCCACTACACGAGACGCACCATGCCCCCCTCCCCCGCTGTCCACCCCGTGGACGAACGCCTGCCCAACAGCCAACTCGCCGCACTCGGCCTCCAGCATGTGCTGGTGATGTACGCCGGGGCCGTCGCCATCCCGCTGATCGTGGGCCGGGCGCTCAAGCTCAGCCCGGAGCAGGTGTCGCTGCTGATCTCGGCCGACCTGTTTTGCTGCGGGCTGGTCACGCTGATCCAGTCCTGGGGGGCAACGCAGTGGTTTGGCATACGGCTGCCGGTGATGATGGGCGTCACGTTTGCGTCGGTGGCACCGATTTTGGCGATTGCCAACAACCACCCAGGCATGGCCGGGGCACAGATGATTTTTGGTGCCGTCATCGGCGCGGGCGTGGTGTCGATACTGATCGCACCGCTGATCAGCCGCATGCTGCGCTTCTTTCCGCCCGTGGTCACCGGCACCATCATTGCCGTCATCGGGGTGAGCCTGATGCGGGTGGGCATCAACTGGATATTTGGCAACCCGTTTGGCCCCACTGCCCCCAGCATCGCCAGCCCCGAGCATGTGCAGTGGCTGGCCGATGCAAGCGCCACCAGCCCCCTGCCCAAGGGGCTGGCCCTGGTGGGCACGGTACCCAACCCCAAATACGCGCCACTGGACGGCATCGCCATTTCAGCGCTGGTGCTGGCGTCGATTCTGCTGATTGCCAAGTTCACCAAGGGCTTTGTCAGCAACATATCGGTGCTGCTGGGCATCGTCATCGGCGGCATCGCGGCCACCGCCAGCGGGATGATGACCTTTGAAAAAGTAGCCAAAGCCGATTGGTTTGACCTGGTAACGCCCTTGCAGTTCGGCATGCCGATCTTCGACCCGGTGCTGATTTTGACCATGACCCTGGTGATGGTGGTGGTGATGATCGAGTCCACCGGCATGTTCCTGGCCCTGGGCGAAATGACCGAGCGCCCGATTGGCCAGAGCGACCTGGCACGCGGCCTGCGCACCGACGGGCTGGGCACGGTGCTGGGCGGGCTGTTCAACACCTTCCCGTACACCAGCTTTTCGCAAAACGTGGGGCTGGTGGGCGTTACCGGGGTGCGCAGCCGCTTTGTCTGCGTGGCGGGCGGCATCATCATGGTGGTGCTGGGTTTGCTGCCCAAAATGGCCGCGCTGGTCGAGTCGCTGCCCACCGCCGTGCTGGGCGGGGCCGGGCTGGTGATGTTTGGCATGGTGGCCGCCACGGGCATCCGCATCCTGGCGGCGGTGGACTTCAAACACAACCGCTTCAATATGTTCATCGTGGCGGTATCGCTGGGCGTGGGCATGGTGCCGCTGATCGCGCCCAACTTCAAACAATGGATGCCGCACGGCCTGCACCCGCTGATCGAGTCCGGCATTTTGCTGGCCTCGCTGTCGGCGGTGGGGCTGAACCTGTTCTTCAACGGGGCCCACTACGACCGTGACGAATCACTGCGCGCCGCCATGGCGGACGGCGGGCACTGAGCGTTACGCATAACCCTATACATATTTTTCATCGCTGTAGGTAGTCTCCAAGGGGACTCGCAGCTGCGGCTTGCGGTAGGCTTGCTCGTCACAAAAAACAATTCGAGGATCGACATATGGCCAATGAAATCTCCCCCGCCGAAATGGCCCTGCGCGACGCTGCACGCGAATACCACTGCACCCCCACCAAAGG
>CANFZJ010000237.1 GCA_947451445.1 Comamonadaceae bacterium | reverse complement strand
CGGCGGTGGCGGTGAGGTACACCTTGAGCGGGGCGGCGGGGAAGATCACCGTACCCATGTCGCGCCCGTCGGCCACCAGGCCGGGCAGGCGTTGAAAGCTGTGCTGCAGGTCCATCAGCGCCAGCCGTACGGCGGGCAGGGCAGACACTTTGGAGGCGTTCATGCCGGCTTCTTCGGTGCGGATGGCGTCGGACACATCGTCCTTGCCCAGCCAGACCTTGCCGCCTTCAAAGCGTACTGGCAGGGTTTGGGCCAGGGTGGCGATAGCGCCCTCGTTGGCCGTGCTGATGGACAGCCCGGCACGCCCAGCTGCCAGTGCGGTGATGCGGTACATCGCGCCCGAATCCAGAAAGTGGTAGCCCAGCCGCTCGGCCAGCGCCGCTGCGACTGTGCCCTTGCCGGAGGCGGTAGGGCCGTCGATGCAAATTACCGGAATGGCCGTGCTGTGCGCCAGCGACAGCAGGGCTTCAAAGTAGTCGGGGAAGGTCTTGGCCACGCATTTGGGGTCTTCGATGCGTACCGGCAGTCGCGCCGGGTTGAAGGCGGCCAGCGAGAAGCACATCGCCACCCGGTGGTCGTCGTAGGTATAGATGCTGCCTGTCTTCCACTCGGTAGGTGGCGTCACACGGATGAAGTCGTGCCCTTCTTCGACCTCAGCCCCCAGCTTGCGCAGCTCGGTGGCCATAGCCGCGATGCGGTCGGTTTCCTTGACGCGCCAGCTGGCGATGTTGCGCAGCGTGGTGGTGCCGTCGGCGTACAGCGCCATCACGGCCAGCGTCATGGCGGCGTCGGGAATGTGGTTGCAGTCCAGGTCGATGGCTTTGAGCGGCCAGCTGCCTTGGCATACTTCCAGCCAGTTCGGGCCGCTGTGGACCTGCGCGCCCATCTGCGTGGCGGCTTCGACGAAGCGGATATCGCCCTGGATGGAGTCCGCACCCACGCCTTCAATGCGTATTTGGCCTCCGGCGCACGTAGCAATTGCGCCGAGTGCTATGAAATAGCTAGCAGATGAGGCGTCGGCTTCGACGTGGATGTCACCGGGGGACTGGTAACGGCTGCCGGCAGGAAGGGTGAAGCGGGCCCAGCCGTCGCGCTGCACCTGGATGCCAAAGCGGGCCAGCAGGTTCAGCGTGATTTCGATATAGGGCTTGGAGATCAGCTCGCCCACCACGTCGATCACCACGTCTTGCTTGGCCACCAGCGGCAGCGCCATTAACAGCGCGGTCAAGAACTGGCTGGACACGTCGCCCCGCACGCGGATCGGCTGGTCCAGCACTAATTGGGGACGGTGAATATGCAGCGGCGGGTAACCGTCTTGCCCGGTGTAGTCGATCTGGCAACCCAGCTGGCGCAGCGCATCCACCAGGTCGCCAATCGGCCGCTCGTGCATGCGCGGCACGCCGTGCAGCGTGAAGTCGCCGCCCAGCACCGCCAGTGCGGCGGTCAACGGGCGGATAGCCGTGCCGGCGTTGCCCATGAACAGGTCGGCCTGCGCGGTAGCCAGTTGGCCGTCCAGGCCGTCGATTTCCAGCGTGTTGCCGTTGGTGCGGATGGCGCAACCCAGTTGGGCCAGGGCAGCCAACATGACGCGGGTGTCATCCGAGTCCAGCAGGTCGTGGACACGGGTGGTGCCGCCGCTCAGGGCGGCCAGCAGCAGCACGCGGTTAGAGATGCTTTTGGAGCCGGGCAGCACGATGCTGCCGTTGGCGCTGTCCAGCGCGGGGAGATCCAGGAAGGGGGTAGTAAACATGAGGGCGCTTCTATAAATCCAATGGTCGGGCGCATAGCTTCGTTGCGCGGTGCTCGAAATCCTCATGCATTGAAATGCACTTCGGTGTTCTCCGCTCCGGGCGCCTCACTCTGCAGCCCGAAAATTGAATTTCCAGAAGCGCCCATTATTTGGTGGCCATGCGCCAGTCGGCGCGGCTGTCGCTGGCGAGTTCCAGCATCGCGGAGAGGGCATCTACGTTGTTGCTGCTGATCAGGGCTTCCATGGTTTGCAGGGTTTGCTGGAAGATGCGCGATTGGGCCAGCAGCTCTTCTTTGTTGGCCAGCAAGACGTCGCGCCACAGGTGCGGGTCGCCAGCGGCAATGCGGCTGAAGTCGCGAAAACCGGGGCCGGCCAGCGCCAGGTAGTCTTGCCCCTGCGGCTGGCTCACCAGGCCGTGCATCATGGCAAAGGCAATCAAATGCGGCAGGTGGCTGACGGCGGCAAAGGTGGCGTCGTGCGTTTCGGGCGACATTTTCAGCACATTGCAGCCCAGGGCGGACCACACGGCTTCGGCCTGGGCCAGCTGTTGGGTCAGTGTGCGTTCGATGGGGGTGAGGATGACGTTTTTGCCCGTGTACAGCTGCGCATCGGCAAATTCAACGCCCGCCACTTCCTTGCCCGTGATGGGGTGCGCGGGCACAAACGAGCCCACCTGTTCGCGCAGTGCCCGGCGGGCCGCGTCCACCACATCGCGCTTGGTGGACCCCACGTCCATCACCAGCGTGGTGGGGGTCACCAGGTGTTTGATGGCTTTGAGCGTGGCTTCGGTGGCAGCGACCGGCACAGCCAGCAGAACGATGTCGGAGCCCGACACGGCCAGCAGGGCGGACGGGGCCTCTATGTCGATCACGCCCAACTGGCGGGCTTTGAAGGTGGTCGAAGGGGACTTGCTGTAGCCCACCACACGTTTGACCAAACCGGCTTTTTTGAGCGCCAAGGCAAACGAGCCGCCCATCAGCCCACAGCCGATTAATCCAAGTTGTTCAAACATACTGTTTCAAATCAGGAGCCGACGGGGTAGGTGCCCAGCACCTTGTAGAAGGCGCACAGCGCACGCAGTTCTTGCAGCGCCTTGGCTACGTTGGGCTGCGAGGGGTGGCCGTCCAGGTCAATATAGAAGTAGTAGTCCCACTGGCCGGTGCGGGCCGGGCGCGACTCGAAACGGGTCATGGAAACGCCGTTGGTCTTCAGTGGCACCAGCAAATCGTGCATGGCGCCAGGTTTGTTGGGTACCGAGACCACCAGGCTGGTGCAGTCCTTGCCTGACGCGGGTGGCGTGGCCAGGGTTTGCGGCAGGCAGATGACGGCAAAGCGGGTGCGGTTGTAGGCGTCGTCTTGCACTGCGTGGGCGGCAATGTGCAGGCCAAACTGGGCGGCGGCACGTTCACCGGCCAGGGCGGCCCAGCTCGGATTTGTCGCTGCAAGGCGGGCCCCTTCGGCATTGCTGGAGACAGCGCGGCGCTCTACATGGGGCAGGTGCTGGGTCAGCCAACCCTGGCATTGGGCCAGCGCTTGCGGGTGGGCCATGACGACTTCAATGCCATCACGCGAATTGGTTTGGCGCAGCAGGTTGTGCCGCACCAATAGGCTGACTTCGCCCACCACGTGCACGGGCGAGTGCAGAAACAGGTCGAGCGAACGGGCCACCACGCCCTCGGTGGAGTTTTCAATGGCCACCACGCCGTACTGCACCGTACCGGCGGCGGTGGTGTGGAACACCTCGTCAAAGTTGGCGCAATACAGCAGTTCGGCCGCGCTGCCGAAGAACTCGATGGCGGCCTGCTCGGTGAACGTGCCTTCCGGACCGAGTACGGCGACGCGCTGCGGCGCTTCCAGCGCCAGGCATGCCGACATGATTTCGCGCCAGACGGCGGCGACGTGGGTGTTTTTCAGCGGGCCGGTGTTGGCCAGCTGGATTTTCTCGATCACCTGGGCTACGCGGTCGGGGCGAAAGAAGGGCGAGCCTTCGCGGCGTTTGATTTCGCCGACCTGTTCGGCTACTTTGGCGCGGCGGTTCAGCAGGGATAGCAGGTCTTGGTCGATCTGGTCGATCTTGACGCGCAGATCGGCCAGACCAGGGGTGGCGGACGGAGGGGTTGCGGCTGTCATGGATTAAGCGTGGCTTTTTTCAAATGCGTGCAGGTAGTCGACTAGCGCCTGCACGCCCGCCAGCGGCATGGCGTTATAGATGCTGGCGCGCATGCCGCCGACCGACTTGTGGCCCTTGAGCTGAAGCAAGCCGCGTGCCTTGGCACCTTCCAGAAAGGCATCGTTGCGGCTCTCGTCGCGCAAAAAGAAGGGCACGTTCATGCGCGAGCGGCAGTCCGCCTCCACCTTGTTGTAGTACAGCTGCGACTGGTCAATGGTGCGGTACAGCAGCTCGGCTTTGGCGATGTTGCGGTGCTCCATCGCGGCAATTCCATGCAGATCGCCTTCGGCCTGGTGTTTCAGCCACTGGAAAGTCAGCCCGGCGATGTAGATGGCGTAGGTGGGCGGCGTGTTGTACATCGACTGGTTGTCGGCCACCGTCTCGTAGTTGAAGGCGCTGGGGCAGATGTCCAGCGCATGGCCGAGCAGGTCTTCGCGCACCACCACCACCGTCAGGCCGGCGGGGCCGAGGTTTTTTTGCGCACCGCCAAAAGCCAGGCCTACCTTGGACCAATCCACCGGGCGTGAGGCGACGTGGGATGAGAAGTCGACCACCAGCGGAGCCTTGGAGCCCAGTGCCTGCAGATCGGGCAGGGTCTGGAATTCCACGCCGTCAATGGTTTCATTGCTGCAGATGTGGACGTAGCTAGCGTCGGAGCTGAGTTCCCAAGTGGCCGGGTCGGGCAGGCGGGTGTAGCCGGTGGCCTCGGTGCTGGCGGCGATGTGCACCTGGGCGTATTTGCGGGCCTCTTTTTGCGATTTCTGGCTCCAGCTGCCGGTCACCACGCTGTCGATCTTGCCGCCACGCGACAGGTTCAGCGGCACGATGGCGTTTTCGCCCAGGCCACCGCCTTGCATGAACAAAATCTTGAACTCGGGCGGCACCGCCATCAGGGCGCGGAAGTCGGCCTTGGTCTGGGCGTAGATGTGCAGAAACTCTTTGCCCCGGTGGCTCATCTCCATCACGCCCATGCCGCTGCCGTGCCAGTCCAGCATTTCGGCGGCGGCCTGGGTCAGCACCTCTTCAGGAATGGCTGCAGGGCCGGCGGAAAAGTTAAAAGGGCGGGTCATGCTATTTTTATATAAAAAAGGCCGCTAGCGCAGGTGGAGTTTGCGCAAGCAGCTATCAAATTAATAGTAAATCGGCGGTGGCTTATTCGGCAGGGGTATCGCTTGCATCGCCCTCGGCGGCGGCTTCGTCGGTCCCGGTATCGGCAACGGCTGCGATGGCGTCGTTTTCCACGATCCGTTGCAGGCCGCTGAGCTTGGAGCCCTCGTCCAGTGCAATCAGCGTGACGCCCTGGGTGGCACGGCCGAGTTCGCGGATTTCGCTGACACGG
>CANFZJ010000236.1 GCA_947451445.1 Comamonadaceae bacterium | reverse complement strand
GGGCACTTCTAGAAATTCAATTTTCGGGATGCAGAGTGAGGCGCCCGGAGCGCAGAACACCGGAGTGCACTCCAGTGCACGAGGATTTCGAGCACCGCGCAACGAAGCTATGCGCCCGAAAATTGGATTTATAGAAGTGCCCTTATGTCTAACGAACTCCCCCCCACCATCGACCCCATTGCCGCCGCCCGCTGGGCTGCGTTGCCTGCCACTACGTCCCCTTGGCTGCACGACGAGGTGGCCCGGCGCATGGAAGACCGCCTGCAGTGGATCAAGCTGCAGCCGCAAGCCTGGGCGCATTGGGAGCCGGTACGGGGCGGGCTGGAGGCGCATGCCAAGTTAACGGCACGCTACCCAGATGCCACGTGTTATGTGGCCTCTGCGCAGGCAGATCAAGCGCAGGTAGCTATTAAATCAGTAGCAAAGTCGTGGTGGCAACCCAGCGGCTGGCGTGCCGGGCCACAGCATGCAAAAGCGCCACCCGACGGCAGCGTGCAGATGCTGTGGGCGAATATGGCGCTGCATGCCGCCGCCGACCCGCAGGCGCTGATCGCCCAGTGGCACCGGGCGCTGGCGGTGGACGGGTTTTTGATGTTTTCCTGCCTGGGACCGGATACGGCGCAGGAGCTGCGGGATGTTTACAAAATCCTCGGCTGGCCCAGCCCTGGCCACCAGTTCACCGACATGCACGACTGGGGCGACATGCTGGTGCACGCCGGGTTTGCCGAGCCGGTAATGGACATGGAGCGCATCCGCCTCACTTTTGACAGCCCGGCGCGCTTGCTGCAAGAGCTGCGCGGGGTGGGCCGTAACCTGCATCCGCAGCGCTTTGGGGCTTTGCGCGGTCGGCGCTGGAAGGCGGGACTGGAGCGTGCACTGGCCGATCGGCTGGCCGATGTTGCAGACGCCGGGCGCTTGCCACTGACCTTCGAGCTGATCTACGGCCACGCGTTGAAACCCAAGCCCAAGTTGCGTGTCAGTGCCCATAGCGCCGTGTCTTTACGCGATATGCGCGACATGCTGCAGCAGGGTAAAGCGGGCGGGTTTTGAGGGCATTTACGGGTTAACCAGAGGTAAAGCCCGGCTACAATTCGCAACTATAAAAATACTTGGGTATCTCCCCACGCAGCCAGGTAGACGGGTCGGCGACCAGTGCGGCGGCCAGTGTGCCTCCATTTGTGAGTGCCATTCGTGTCGAATCTGGTATTTCGCTTCGCCACCGTTTCGGGCCAGAACATCCACTGGTTTCTGAAGCGCAACTGCTCGGTCACACCGGCCCAGTTGGGTTGGATGTATGCCTCTATCTGTGTGGTGTCCCTGGGTATTGCAGCGTTTTTTTGGGCCCAGGGTGCTACGTTGGTTTTGCCGTTTGCCTGGTTGGAGTTGGCGGCGGTGGGCGTGGCATTCTTGGTGTATGCCCGCCACGCAGGGGATGGCGAAAGAATCTCGCTGCAGGGCGCGCAGCTGGTGGTCGAGCTTGAAAATGCCGGGCATCTGGAGCGGGCCGAGTTTCGCCGCGAATGGGTGCGTATTGAGCCTAAAACCGGCGACCGGTCTTTGATCGAGGTGTCGGGCCAGGGGCGCACGGTAGAGGTGGGGCGGTATGTGCGTCCAGAGCTGCGATCGGCTTTGGCGCGAGAAATCCGGATGGCGTTGCGCAGTGCATGACCTTGCACTACCAGGGACGTTGGGCGCAACGACAAGATTGGTTCAATTGAGGTGCTGAATAAGTGAAAACGATGAAGATGATTCCTAACAAGTTGGCTTCACTGCTGCCCACGCTGGGTGTTTCTGCAGGCGCATGGCTTAGCACCGCCGCCTACGCGGTCAATGACCTTCCCGGTGGGCCTGCTGTGCGCCAGCTCAACCTGCCAGCCGCCGTCACCAAAATTGCCGAAGAGCAGCAGTCGCTGCACTGGTTCATGCTGATCACCTGCTGCGTGATCTTCGTGGCCGTGTTTGGCGTGATGTTCTATTCCATCTGGAAGCACCGCAAGTCCAAGGGCTACAAGGCGGCCAACTTCCACGAGTCGGTCACCGTGGAAATCATCTGGACCATCGTGCCTTTCGTCATCGTCATCCTGATGGCCTTGCCCGCAACCAAGGTGGTGGTGGCCCTGAAAGACACCACCAATGCCGACCTGACCATCAAGGCTACCGGCATGCAGTGGAAATGGGGCTACGACTACCTCAAGGGCGAAGGCGAAGGCATCGGTTTTGTGTCCACCCTGGACAGCAGCCAGCGTGCCATGTCCAACAGTGGCGACGTGAGCAAGGCGGGCGACGACTACCTGCTCAAGGTGGACAACGCGCTGGTCGTGCCGGTCAACAAGAAGGTGCGCATCATCACCACCGCCGACGACGTGATCCACGCCTTCATGGTGCCCGCTTTCGGCATCAAGCAAGACGCCATCCCCGGTTTTGTGCGCGACACCTGGTTTCGTGCCGAGAAGGTCGGCAGCTACTACGGCCAGTGCGCCGAGCTGTGTGGCAAAGAGCACGCCTACATGCCCATCCATGTGAAGGTGGTGTCGGCAGAAGACTACACCGCCTGGGTGGATGGCGAGAAGAAGAAAATGGCCGCCAAGGCCGATGATCCAGCCAAGGTCTGGACGCTGGACGACATCAGCAAACGTGGTGAAAAAGTCTACGCCGCTAACTGCGCCGCCTGCCACCAGGCCAACGGCAAGGGCGCAGGCCCGATCAAGCCGCTGGACGGCTCGGCCAAGGTGCTGGATGCAGACAAAAACGTGCAGATCCACGTTCTGCTGAACGGCCAGAACAACGGTGCCATGCCGTCGTGGAAGCAACTAAGCGATACCGACATCGCCGCGGTCGTCAGCTACACCAAGAACAACTGGTCGAACAAGACGGGCCAGCTGGTGCAGCCAGCCGATGTGTTGGCCCTGCGCGGCAAATAAGCTGCCCTCGTAACGTACAGATCCCCCTAGGAAAACAAGATGAGTGCAGTTCTCCATCCCCACGACCACGCGCATGACGATGACCACCACGACCACCATGCCCCCACCGGCTGGCGGCGCTGGGTCTTCGCCACCAACCACAAAGATATCGGCACGCTGTACCTGTTGTTCAGCTTCACCATGCTGATGATTGGCGGGGTATTGGCGCTATTGATTCGCGCCGAGCTGTTCCAGCCCGGCTTGCAACTGGTCAACCCCGAGCTGTTCAACCAGCTCACCACCATGCACGGCCTGATCATGGTGTTCGGCGCCATCATGCCGGCCTTTGTGGGCTTTGCGAACTGGATGATTCCGCTGCAAATCGGCGCATCCGACATGGCTTTTGCGCGCATGAACAACTTCAGCTTCTGGCTGATGATTCCCGCTGCCACCATGCTGGTGACTTCGTTTTTCATGCCTGGCGGCGCACCTGCTGCGGGCTGGACGCTGTATGCACCGCTGACGCTGCAGATGGGCCCCAGCATGGACGCCGGTATTTTTGCGATGCATATTCTGGGCGCCTCGTCGATCATGGGTTCGATCAACATCATCGTGACCATCCTGAACATGCGTGCCCCCGGCATGACGCTGATGAAGATGCCCATGTTCTGCTGGACCTGGCTGATCACCGCCTACCTGCTGATCGCCGTGATGCCGGTGCTGGCCGGTGCCATCACCATGACGCTGACCGACCGCCACTTTGGCACCAGCTTCTTCAACCCCGCTGGCGGCGGCGACCCGGTGATGTACCAGCACATCTTCTGGTTCTTCGGCCACCCTGAGGTGTACATCATGATCTTGCCAGCCTTTGGCATCATCAGCCACATCGTGCCTGCTTTTGCCCGTAAGCGGCTGTTTGGCTACGCTTCCATGGTGTACGCCACCTCGTCGATTGCTATTTTGAGCTTCATCGTCTGGGCGCACCACATGTTCACCACGGGCATGCCGGTGACGGGCCAGCTGTTCTTCATGTATGCCACCATGCTGATTGCGGTGCCAACGGCTGTGAAGATTTTCAACTGGATCGCCACCATGTGGCAGGGCTCCATGACCTTTGAAACCCCCATGCTGTTTGCGGTGGGTTTCATCTTTGTGTTCACCATGGGCGGGTTCACCGGCCTGATTCTGGCCGTGGCACCGATCGACATCCAGCTGCAAGACACCTATTACGTGGTGGCGCATTTCCACTACGTGCTGGTGGCCGGTTCGCTGTACGCCATGTTTGCTGGTTTTTACTACTGGTGTCCCAAGTGGACGGGTGTGATGTACAACGAAACGCGCGGCAAAATCCACTTCTGGTGGTCCCTGATTGCGTTCAACGTCACCTTCTTTCCCATGCACTTTTTGGGCTTGGCCGGTATGCCGCGCCGCTATGCCGACTACCCCATGCAGTTCGCTGATTTCAACGCGATTGCTTCGGTGGGCGCGTTTGCCTTCGGTTTTGCCCAGGTGTATTTCTTCTTCTTCATCGTTTTGCCTGCCATGATGGGCAAGGGCGAAAAAGCATCCGCCAAGCCTTGGGAAGCTGCTGAAGGTCTGGAATGGGAAGTGCCTTCGCCTGCACCCTTTCACACCTTCGAGACGCCACCCAAACTGGACATCACCGCTACCCGCGTGATTGGTTAAGGCCGCCATGCTGACGCCAGAACAGAAGAAGAACAACCGCCGTTTGGGGCTGATTTTGGCCTCCATTGCGTTGGTCTTTTTTGTGGGTTTCATGGTCAAGATGGTTGTGCTGAGCCACCGCTAGCCTGCTATGCGCCTCCGCAGCGAAAATTTCAAAATGCTGGGCAAGCTGGCCGTCGTGACGCTGGTCATGTTCGGTTTCGGTTATGCGCTGGTGCCGCTGTACAAGGCTATTTGCGAAATGACCGGCATTAACGTGCTGGCGCTGGCCGAGCGCCAGACGGCGGGTGCCAAGACGCAAGTCAAGTTGCCTGTCAATACGCAGGTGGACCTGAGCCGCACCATCACGGTGGAGTTTGATGCCAACGCGCGGGGACCCTGGGAGTTCAAGCCTGCCAAAAATTCGCTGCAGGTGCATCCTGGCGAGTTGGCAACGGTGATGTACGAGTTTCAAAACGTGCAAAACCGGCGCATGTCCGCCCAGGCGATTCCTAGCTATGCGCCCCGCCAGGCGGAGCCGCACTTCAACAAGCTGGAATGCTTTTGCTTTAACCAGTACACGCTGGAGCCGGGTGAGAAGAAGCAGTGGCCGGTAGCCTTCGTGATCGACCCCAAGCTGTCCAAAGACGTGCGCACCATAACGCTGTCGTACACTTTTTTTGAAGTGGGTGGCCATACGCCG
>CANFZJ010000235.1 GCA_947451445.1 Comamonadaceae bacterium | reverse complement strand
CGGGGTTTTTCTTCTGCGGCATGATGCTGGAGCCGGTGCAAAAGCGGTCGGCAATGTCGATGAAGCCAAAGCTCTGGCTCATCCACAGCACCAGTTCTTCGCTCAGGCGGCTGATGTGCACCATGGCGATGCTGGCGGCGGCGGTGAATTCGATGGCAAAGTCGCGGTCGCTCACGGCGTCCAGGCTGTTCTGGCACACGCCTTCCATGCCCAGCACGTGGGCTACGCGCTCGCGGTCCAGCGGGTAGCTGGTACCGGCCAGCGCGGCGCTGCCCAGCGGCAGGCGGTTCACGCGCTTGCGTACGTCCAGCATGCGCTCGGCGTCGCGGGCGAACATTTCTACATAGGCCAGCATGTGGTGGCCAAAGCTGACCGGCTGGGCTACTTGCAGGTGGGTGAAGCCGGGCATCACCACTTCGACGTTTTTCTCGGCAATGTCCACCAAGGCCAGTTGCAGATCGGTCAACAGGCCGTTGATCAAATCCATCTCGGTGCGCAGCCACAGGCGCACGTCGGTGGCCACCTGGTCGTTGCGGCTGCGGCCGGTGTGCAGGCGCTTGCCCGCGTCGCCCACCAGCTGGGTCAGGCGGGCTTCGATGTTCAGGTGCACGTCTTCCAGGTCCAGCTTCCATTCGAAGTTGCCGGCGGCGATGTCGGCGTGGATTTGCCCCAGGCCGCGCTGGATGTCGGCGAAGTCTTGCGCGCTGATGATGCCCTGGGCGGCCAGCATGTCGGCGTGGGCCAGGCTGCCCGCAATGTCGGCCTGCCATAGGCGCTTGTCAAAAAACACGCTGGAGGTGTAGCGCTTGACCAGATCGCTCATGGGCTCGGAGAACAGCGCCGACCAGGCTTCGGATTTTTTGTCGAGTTGGTTGTGGGAGGACATGCGTTTACCAAAGGAGTGTGTGGGACAGCATGCCGGTGGGGCGCAACATCCCCAATAATCGGACGGATAGGAGCCAAGGCATGCCAGAACCGCAAATTTTATCGGGCTTCCACCCGCCACCCGCCGCCGCCCCGGCGCGGGCGCTGGTGTTTGACGCCTGCCAGGTGGGTGTGATCCTGCGTGCGGTGCTGTTTGTCGAGCTGGCCGTGGCCGTGGCGGCGTTGTTTGGCGCGCAAAGTGGCTGGGACTGGCTGACCCGGCTGGCCCTGTGCACCGGTGGTGCGCTGCCGGCGGCGTTGGTCTGGCTGCTGGCCGCCTGCAGCCTGAAAAAACCGCTGGCCCGCTTGTCGATGCCGCTGCAGCACGTGGCCGGAGCGGTACTGGGGGCGGTGGCCGGGCTGTATGGCTGCGCCATGCTGGCGCTGGTCGGTGTGCTGGAGCCGGTGCCTTGGGCGGCCAGCGCGGCGGCCGGGGCCTGGTTGGCGGTGCTGGTGGTGGCCGGGCTGGTGCTGCGCGCCCGCGCCCGCACCCCGGCGGCCACCACGGCGCGGCTGGGCGAGCTGCAGGCGCGCATCCGGCCGCACTTTTTGTTCAACACCCTGAACAGCGCCATCGCCCTGGTGCGCGCCGAACCGGCCAAGGCCGAGGCCCTGCTGGAAGACCTGAGCGACCTGTTCCGCCACGCGCTGGTGGACCAGGGCGAGTCGGTCACCCTGGCGGCGGAGACCCTGCTTGCCGAGCGCTACCTGTCCATCGAACAAGTGCGTTTTGGCGAGCGCCTGCGCATCCACTGGGCGCTGGACCCGCGCGCTGGCCAAGCCCAGCTGCCGCCGCTGCTGCTGCAGCCGCTGGTAGAGAACGCGGTGCTGCACGGCGTGGAGCCCAGCGCCAGCGGGGCCGACGTCCACATTTCTACCGAACGCCGGGGCAGCGCGGTGGTCATCAAAATCAGCAATACCGTGCCCGGCGGCCAGGGCGCGCCCGGCAACGGGTTGGCGCTGGCCAATGTGCGCGACCGCTTGAACTTGCTGCACGACGTGCAAGGCCAGTTCCAGGCGGGATTGAAGGATGGGGTGTACCTCGTCCGCATCGAGATCCCCGCATGACCCCTTTGCGCGTTTTATTGGTAGACGACGAAGCCCTGGCCCGGGCCCGCTTGCGCACCCTGCTGGGTGACTGCAGCACGCCGCAGGCCGTGGTGGCGGGCGAGGCCAGCACCGCCGCGCAGGCGCTGGCCCTGCTGCACAGCGGCCACTTTGACCTGCTGCTGCTGGACATCCACATGCCCGGCATGGACGGCGTGCAGCTGGCGCAACAGCTGCGCGCCCAGGGCGGCGGGCCCGCCGTGGTCTTTGTCACGGCCCACGCAGGCCACGCGCTGCAGGCGTTTGACCTGGAGGCGGTGGACTATTTGACCAAACCGGTGCGGCTGGAGCGGCTGCAGCAAATGCTACAAAAAGTAGAGCGGCTAGCGAACATTCCACCTGCGTTGGAGCCCGATTTAACGTGTGAGTCGCTGCTGATCCACGACCGGGGCCGTAGCGAGCGCGTGCCGCTGGCCAGCGTGTTGTATTTGAAGGCCGAGCTGAAGTACATCACCGTGCGCACCGCCGCCAAAAGCTACATCCTGGACGGGTCTTTAAGCGAGCTGGAGGCCCGCCACGCCAGCCATCTGCTGCGCATCCACCGCAGCACCCTGGTCGCCCGCCGCGCCCTGCGCGCGCTGGAAAAGCACTTTGACCCGGAGGAGGGCGAGGGCTGGGCGGTGCGGCTGCAGGGGCTGGTGGAGCCGCTGGCCGTGTCGCGGCGGCAGCTGGCGGCGGTGCGCGAGGCGCTGGCGGGGTAAGCTCGAAGCCTATGGAATTAGCCCGCCTGCACCACGCCGCCATCATCTGCTCGGACTACGCCCGGTCCAAAGACTTCTACACCCGTATCTTGGGTTTGCGGGTGATAGCCGAGAACCTGCGGGCCGAGCGCCAGTCCTACAAGCTGGACCTGGCGCTGGCCGACGGGTCGCAGATCGAGCTGTTTTCCTTCCCCCACCCGCCGCCGCGTCCGTCCCGGCCCGAGTCTTGCGGCCTGCGCCACCTGGCGTTTGCCGTGGCCGACCTGGACGCCAACATCGCCAGCCTGCAGGCGGATGGCGTGGCCGTCGAGCCCGTGCGGGTCGATGAATTTACCGGCCGCCGCTTTACCTTTTTTGCCGACCCCGATGGTCTGCCTCTCGAACTTTATGAAGTGTTTGCCTGAATGAAAACTGTCTGGATCGTAGACGCCGCCTACCTGTACAACTTTGGCCGCTCCCGGCCCAACGGCTTTGACTACCTGAAGCTGAAGAACGAGCTGGTCCGGGCCAACGGCGGCCCGTTGTACGAGAGCTACTACATCAACTCCACCGGCGACCCGCACGCCGAGGCGCAAAACGCCTTCCACACCTGGGTCAAGTCCGCCCCGCCCAAGGGCCCGCAGATGCGGGTGCAGCTGTACAAGCTGAAGGACCAGCACAACCAGTGCCCGTCGTGCAAAACCCACTTTGACCGCACGGTGCAAAAAGGCGTGGACGTGGCCATCGCCACCCTGATGATCAAGCTGGCCGCCCAGGGTATTTACGACCGGCTGATTTTGTCGGCGGGCGACGGCGACTTTGAAGACGCCATCTCGTACCTCAAGTCCGACCTGCACAAAGAGGTGTGGCTGAACGGCGCGCAGAGCACCTTGTCTGCCGACCTGCAGTGCTACGCCGACCGCGTGCTGTGGCTGGACGACATGGGCAGTGCCATTGACCGGTAGTTGCTATTGAATAGATAGCTGCTGGCGCACGTATTAACTGCGCTGGAGCCCTATTTTCCCTGATTAGATACCTGCCTCAGATAAGCCGATTTCGTTGAGTGGCTGCTGGTATTCCTTGGCGATGGTTACTGCAGCCGATGCCGCTGGCCGGGGAGTGCGCCCGGCAGCGCAGTCACCTTTCTTTGCTTCGCCAAAGAAACGTAACCCAAAGAAAGGCGAGCCGAAGTCGTTGCCCCCTTCGGGGTACGCTGCGTTGCTCAGTCTGGGCGGGGTCTGGCTAAACTCGCTGCGCTCAAACAACGCCAGCCCTGATCCGCCCAGACTTCCGCTACTCGCCAACGCCACACGGCGTGGGGACAGGACATCCAAACAGCCAACAGCCGGACATCCAGCCCGGCCGCGCCGGGCCGCCGGGCTTGCGCCCTAGGCGCAATGCGGCGCTTTGCGCCGCCGATCCCGTTCCCCGGGGTCCCCCTCTGTATGCGCCGAGGAGCACAGCTTTGGGCGGATCAGGGCTGGGGCATGTTTGAGCGTAGCGAGTTGCGCCAGACCCCGCCCAAAGCGCGCACCGCAGGTTGCCGTAGCGCAAGCGGAGGACGCAGACAGTGGGGGTGGCCTTTTCTTTGGTGACTTTCTTTTGGCTACGCAAAAGACAAGTTATTGCGCCGCCGGGCGCACCACCCGGCCGGGGATGCCACAGGCGCCCACAACACCGGAAAAAGCGAATCCAGTCCACCCTATTCCCGCCTTCCCAGAAACGACGCTCGTCTGAGGCAGGCATCTAATCAGGCTATTTGTCTCTTATTCCCAGCCGGGCGGCCAGCCGCACCAGGTTGGCCCGGTGCACGCCCAGCGCCTGCGCGGCCTGGGACCAGTTGCCCTGGTGGCGGGCCAGGCTGTCGCGGATGCGCTGGCGTTGGTGGGCGTCCATGGAGCTGCGCAGGTCGGTGGTGTCCGTGGCCGCTGCGGTTTCAGCGGCCTGCCGGGGCTGGGCTGCCAGGTCCAGGTGCGCGGCGGTCAGGCTGACGATGCGGGCCCGGGGGGCGGCGTCGGACCGGGCCTTCAGCGCGCTGCGGGCGATGAGGTGCTCCAGCTCGCGCACATTGCCGGGCCAGCTGTGGGCCAGCAGGGCGGCTTGGGCGTCGGCGCTCAGGCGCAGGCTGCCCAGGCCCAGGCGGGAGCGGTTCAGTTCCAGAAAATGCCCGGCCAGCAGCAGCACGTCGTGGCCGCGCTCGCGCAGCGGGGGCACCGGCAGCGGGTAGACGCTGAGGCGGTGGTAGAAGTCGGCCCGGTAGCGGCCCGCGCGCACTTCTTCGGCCAGGTCGCGGTTGGTGGCGGCAATGACGCGCACGTCCACCCGGTGTTCGCGGTCCGAGCCCAGGCGCTGCAGCTGGCCGTTTTGCAGCACGCGCAGCAGCTTGGCCTGCACCGCCAGGCTGAGTTCGCCCACCTCGTCCAGAAACAGCGTGCCGCCGTCGGCCAGTTCAAACTTGCCTTTGCGCTCCCCCACGGCGCCCGAGAAGGCGCCGCGCACATGGCCAAACAGCTCGCTTTCGACCAGCGTTTCGGGCAGGGCCGCGCAGTTGATGCTGACCAGCGGGCGGCGGGCGCGGGGGG
>CANFZJ010000234.1 GCA_947451445.1 Comamonadaceae bacterium | reverse complement strand
CTTGTGTGCGCCGGTGTGGTTCAGGTCTTCGCGCTTGAGAAAGATCTGCGCACCGCCCATCTCCCGGCTGGTGCGGGCCGCGTGGTAGACCGGCGACGGGCGGCCGACAAAGTGGGCCAGTTCCGACTCAAACTCGGCCAGAAAGGCCGGGTCGTGCTGGTACTGGGCGTATGCGTCTTTAAGCTCTTCAATGGCGTGGGTCAGTGTTTCGGAGACAAAACTGCCGCCGTAAACGCCGAAATGGCCTGAAACATCAGGTTGTTGGTACTGGGACATGGTGTTGCTTTGCAAATAGGGCGTCTGCCGCGCGTACAGCGGCGACAAACTGGTGGATTTTGGCGGCGTCTTTGACCCCCTTGGAGATCTCGACGCCGGAGCTCACATCAACGGCCAGCGACAGTGCGCGCGGCCGTACCTGCAAAATGCCATCGGTCACGTTTGCAGGCGTGAGCCCACCACTTAAGACGAGGTGAGAGTTGACGCTTGGAGGAAGACGTGACCAATTGAATGTTTTTCCGCCGCCACCAAAACCTTCGACGTGTGCGTCGAGCAGGATGGCTTGGGCTGTTGCGTAATCGGACGAGAATTTTACCAAGTCGAACGTGCCGCTGTCACCCAGGGGAATGCGGGCTGCGCGCAGAAAAGGCCGCTTACCTTGGGCGCTAGCCGCCCAACACTGCGCGGGTGTCTCATCACCATGAAATTGCACGGTAGCGCACGGTATATCTGCGCAGGCAGCTATCACATTTGTAGCGCTCTCGTTGACGAACAACAACACGGGCGTGACGAAGGGCGGCAAGCGTTTGGCTAGCTCGGCGGCGCGTTGCGGGCTGACATAACGGGGACTGGGCGGGTACAACACAAAACCCACCGCGTCGGCCCCGGCGGCCACGGCGGCATCTACGTCTTGCTCGCGGGTCAGGCCGCAAATTTTGATACGGGTACGAAAAGAGGCGTTCATGGCAACCAATCATAGGCCGGGGTGCGGTCCGGCAGGCCCCAGTGGGCGGGATACACCGGCCCCATGAAGTACAAACCGTCGGGCGAAAACGTGGGGGCAGCGGCTTTGCGGTCACGGGCGGCCAGCACTTGCAAAATCCACTCGGGCGGCTGGAAGCCCTGGCCAACCACGACCAGGCAGCCCATCAGGTTGCGGATCATGTGGTGCAAAAAAGCGTTGGCTTCAAATTCAAAGCGCCAGTACGCGCCGCGCTGCGAAATCTCCAGCCGGGTCAGGGTTTTGATGGGCGACAAGGCCTGGCAGGCGGCTGCCCGGAAGGATGAAAAATCGTGTTCGCCTTGCAAATACGTCGCGGCCTGTTGCATGGCTGCCAGGTTCAGTGGGCGGTACACCCAGCCTACCCGGCCCGCTTCCACGCTGGGGCGCACCGGGGACTCGAGCAGGGAATAGACATAGCGCCGGGCAACTGCGCTGGCGCGGCAGTGAAAGCTGTCGGGCATCGCTTGCGCCCACTGCACTGCAATATCGCGTGGCAAAAATGCATTCACGCCGCGTACCCAGGAGGCAATCGGGCGTTGCAGCGGGGTGTCGAAATGCACCACCTGCATTAAGCCGTGGACTCCGGCGTCAGTGCGTCCCGCGCACAGGGTGGATACCTTTTGCTGGCTGAATTGGGCCAGTGCGGCCTCCAGCTTGTCTTGCACGGTTTTGCCAGACAGCTGGCTTTGCCACCCCTCGTAAGCCCCGCCGTTGTAACTGACGCCCAGGGCTATCCGCATGCGAGCTTGCGCTGTGGCGTTCAAGCCAGGCTGGCCAGGAATGCCTGCGCTTTGGCGCGCAATGCGCCCGTGGCTTCTGCCAGCACTTCTTCGGCCAGAGCGCGGGCACCGTCTTCGTCACCGATGGAGTTGAACTCTTCGGCCAGCGATAGCTTGGTGGCCAGTGGGTCGGCTGCGTCCATGTCTTCTACGGAAGCCGCCGCCTCCTCTGCAGCGGGGAGTTCCAGCTCTGGGAGGGCTATGTCTGCTGCTGCGCTGGCCAGGTGGGCGGGCTCTTCGGCCTGGGGTGCAGCAATGTCGCTCAGGTTGAGATCAAAGTCCAGGCCATCAAATTGGCTTTCTGGTTCTGCGTGGGGGAGTTCCAGCGGCGCTGGGACTGTGAGCGATACATCGCTGTGGGCGTCTATCGCGGCGGCCGTCGGTGCGATGTCCTGGTCTAGAAAATCCAGATCCAGGTCCAACCCGGAGGGTATCTGGGCCGTGGGCTGCACGGTGTCTGGGGAGGACACTTCCGTATCCAGGTCGTCCTGGCCTTCTATCCACGTCGGATGGGCGGGGGCTTCCTTCACAGAGCTTGGACCCGTAGCATGGAACAAGGTGTTATTGGGTTCTAGTTCGCGCCCCATGGCTGCGATGTGCTCCCATTCTGGCCCTTCGCCCTTGGTGAGGAGGTGGGCCTGGGTGGCCATTTCGGCAAAGCTGCCGATGTCGCGGCGTTTGGCATAAATTTCCAGCAGCTTGGCGTGGATGGCGGCCCGGTCTGGGTACGTGCGCATGGCCTCTTTGAGGATTTCTTCGGCTTGCAGATCGCGGCCATAGGCCAGGTACACATCGGCCTCGGCAATCGGGTCCACATCGCTGGCGGCATCTAGCTGGCTGGGCGAATAGGACATGGACGAAACGGGAGCGTCGTCCGAATGGGTGTCGATCCGCTGGCCACCGCTGGCTCCAAAGAAGGAGTCGGGTTGCATCCGGCTTTCCAGGAACGAGCTGTCTGCGGCAAGTTGTTGCTTGCGTCGTCGAGTGCTGTACAGGCCCAGGCCACCCAACAACGCGACCAAAGCGGCCCCGGCCAGTACCAGTGGGTTGTCCTGCAGCATGTCCATCCAGCTACTGGATGCTTCGGACGTAGGGATGGGGGGGGCGCTGGCTGCCGCAGACGCAGGAGCCGCTGCGGGGGGGGCTGTGTCGGATGCTGCAGACGCCGCGGGCTCGGGAGCTTGCGGACTCGATGCTGCAGCGGATGCGGGCTCCGCTGGTGCGACGGGTGCCGAGGCCACGGCGGGAGCAGCTACCGCAACAGGCACTGCGGGTACGTCCACGGGTGGTTTGGTGGCGCTGGCGGGTGCTGCTGCAGTGGACGCTCCCAGTTTGTTCAGTTCGGTGATGTTTTTGGCCAGTTCGGCGACGCGGGCGGCGGCCTCCTGGTCCGCTTTGTCGCGGGCGATTTTGTCTTCGCTGGTTTTGTCCTTGAGTGCGCCCTTGGACAAGGTCAGTTTGTCGGGCGTGGCAGGGGCGGTTTTCTTTTCATCCACCTCGGCCTGCACCTTGCCGCTGGCTTGGCGGTCGGCCCCGGCAACTTGTACGGCGGGCACGCTGCTGGCCAGCTTGCCCCGAAAAGCGTTGAAGTCGCGGCTTTGCGCAATGATGATTTGGGATGCTTCCGGCGCAGGCGTGGCTGCGGCTTGTACGTTGTCTGGCAGGTTCAGCACGGCACCGGTTTTGACCCGGTTGACATTGCCGTTGATGAATGCATTCGGGTTGGCGCGCAGTAGGGCCACCAGCATCTGGTCGAGTGAGACGTTGGCTGGTTTGCTGGTGGACACGATTTTGCTGGCGGTATCCCCGGTTTTGACCGTGACCTGGCGCTTGTCGACAGCGGCAGGCTTCGGCGTTGGCGTACTGGCGGGCGTGGGCATCGTCCTAGGCGTTGTAGCGCTGGGTAAGGCCGGTGCGGGTGGTGGGCTTGCCGGTGGTGTGTTGGCTACTGCCGCGGACGTCACTTGCGGCGCTGCGGTGACGGCTGCCGGTGCCTGGCGCGTGCTGGGGGGGTCCAGCAGAATGGTGTAGTCACGCACAATGCGGCCCGTAGCCCAGTTGGCTTGCAAGATCAGATCGACGAACGGGTCGAGGATGGCCCGGTTGGAGCTCAGGCGCAGCAAGGCACGGCCATCGGCGCGGCGCTGCAACACGATGCGCAGATCGGCTAGCGCGCTGTTGTATTCCAGCCCTGCGGCGCGAAATGCTTCGACCGGGGCGACTTCGGTTTTCAGGCTGCTGGCTTCTTCGGCGGTGATGTCCGGCAGGTCGATTTCCGCCCGCAGCGGCTCACCCAAACCGGACAAGACGGTCATGCGCCCCAGCGACAAAGCCCATGCGTTGGGGCTGGCCAGCCCCAGGACGGTGCTTGCCACCGCTGCAGCGATGGCCGTGGTTTTCCAACCTCGCAACGACGCCATCAAACCCAGGGGATAGAACTTACGCAGCGCCCGAGGGAATGGCTTCCGGCCTTCACTCGGATGCTGCGTCAGCTCTGAAGGATTTGGGGCACGGTCAACCGGGGCATTCTTGTTCATCATTCGGGCATGCGCTACGACATAAGCTTGCGGGTGGGGCTACGAAGGTAGGGCCTGCCATACAAGTTATTTCACGTTAAATAAGGGAAACCACCATAGCATCAATGCTTTGGGCCGACAAGCCGTGGTGGGGGCCGATGGTTGAAGCCTGCGGTAGGGCAGCGCTGCAATGGGTGGACATATTACCAAACGCAAACGACCCGCCTGGACGGGCGGGTCGTTTGTGGTGTGAAGTTACGTATCCAGCTGAACGCCGGATGCGTATCAAGCCTCCAGCAAGATCCGCAGCATGCGGCGCAGCGGCTCGGCAGCGCCCCACAACAGCTGGTCGCCGATGGTGAATGCGCCCAGGTATTCAGGCCCCATGGCCAGCTTGCGCAGGCGGCCGACCGGGATGCCCATGGTGCCGGTGACGCTTACGGGCGTCAGGTCTTGCACCGTGGCCTCACGGGTGTTCGGCACCACGCGGACCCATTCGTTGTCTTGGGCGATCAGGGCTTCGATGTCGGCCAGTGGCACGTCTTTCTTCAGCTTGAAGGTCAGCGCCTGGCTGTGGCAACGCATGGCGCCCACGCGCACGCAAAAGCCGTCCACCGGGGTGATGGCGCTGCCAAAAGCCGGGCCCTGGCCCAGAATCTTGTTGGTTTCAGCGCCAGCCTTCCACTCTTCCTTGCTGGAGCCGTCGCCCAGGTCCTTGTCGATCCAGGGGATCAGCGAGCCACCCAGTGGCACGCCGAAGTTGGCGGTCTCAGCGGCCGACAGGCTGCGTTGCTTGGCGATGACCTTGCGGTCGATTTCCAGAATGGCGGACTTGGGGTCGTCCAGCAGATTGCGCACTTCGCCGTTCAGCGTGCCGTACTGGGTCAGCAGTTCGCGCATGTGCTGGGCGCCGCCGCCGGAAGCGGCCTGGTAGGTCATGCTGGTCATCCACTCGACCAAGCCTGCTTTGTACAGTGCGCCCACGCCCATCAGCATGCAGCTGACGGTGCAG
>CANFZJ010000233.1 GCA_947451445.1 Comamonadaceae bacterium | reverse complement strand
GATGGGCGTGGTGCTGGGCGGGCGCGTGGGTTACTGCCTGTTTTACAAGCCGGACTTTTACCTCAGCCACCCGCTGGAGATTTTGTACGTCTGGCAGGGCGGCATGTCGTTCCACGGCGGGCTGCTGGGGGTGATTGCCTCAATGTTCTGGTTTGCCTATTCGCGCAAAAAACCGTTCTGGCAGGTGGCCGACTTTGTCGCGCCCTGCGTGCCCACCGGGCTGGCGGCAGGGCGGGTGGGCAATTTCATCAACGGCGAACTGTGGGGGCGGTTGAGCGCGCCCGACCTGCCCTGGGGCATGGTGTTCCAGGGCGGCGGCCCGCTGCCACGCCACCCGTCGCAGGTGTACCAGTTTTTGCTGGAAGGCCTGCTGCTGTTCATTTTGCTGTGGCTGTACGCCCGCAAGCAGCGTGCGCCGGGCCAGGTGGCGGCGGCGTTCCTGTTGGGCTACGGCGTGTTCCGCTTCATTGCCGAGTTCTTCCGCGAGCCGGACGCCTTTCTGGGCCTGCTGTCGCTGGGCATGAGCATGGGCCAGTGGCTGTGCGTGCCGATGGTTTTGGGCGGCGCATTGCTGTGGCTCTGGCTGGGCCGCAGAGGGCGGGTTTCAACCGGAAGTTTCTAGCAGCCTGGGCGCTAGGAGTCTGGGCGGCAGAAGGTGCGTCGGCTGCAAAGCGACCGCAGCGGTCCATTTTGGGCTTCGCCGCTCTTCGAGAACACCGTCTTTTTGCCAAATAGCGGAGCTATTGGGCTGCAAATCCGGCAAAAACTGTCCTCGCTGGGGTCACTTTTGGCTGCGCCCACTTCGTGACCGCTTCGACGCCTTCTGCCGCCCAGGCTCCTAGCCGGTGTCGAAGTGAAAACGACCCCGGCGCGTGCCCAGGCCGTGCGCTGAGGCTAGCAGCCTGTTGGAGTCGATGGTGTAAAAATTTCTCATAATTACGGGTAATTACCAGAAATAACGTGACGCCTTCGCGGTTAACGTAGCGTCAGTCGTAACTTCTCAGCCCTAGCAGCCTGCCAGTGGCGGCCACAACGGATCTCAACTTATGCGACTCGTTCAGAACCCACAGGACTTACCCAAGTCCCCTGTGCGCCCAGAGGGCGGAACAGGGCGGCGCAGCGTAAGTCCTAACCCATTGCACCAGGACGTGGCCAGTGCCCTGCGTGAGCAGATATTTGCCGGGGAGCTGGCGCCGGGCAGCTTTATCGACGAGGTGGCCCTGTGCGAGCGGTTGGCGATTTCGCGCACGCCGCTGCGCGAAGCGCTGAAGGTACTCAGCGCCGAAGGCCTGTTGCGCCACGAGCCACGGCGCGGCTGCTTCGTCAACCAGGTGACCGAGCAGGACTTGGACGACATCTTTCCGGTGATTGCGCTGCTGGAGGGGCGTTGTGCCTTTGAGGCGGCGCGCAACGCCAGCGACGCCGACATTGCCGCGCTGGACCGGCTGCACGAACGCCTGCAAACCCATGCCCAGGCCAAGCGCATCACCGACTACTACGCGACCAACTACGCCATCCACGAGGCCATCATTACCTTGGCCAACAACCGCTGGCTGGCGCAAAGCATTGCCGATCTGCGCAAGATCCTCAAGCTGGCCCGGCTACAGCAGCTGCACGCGCCGGGGCGGCTGGAGCAAAGCCTGAATGAGCACCTGACCATTTACGCCGCCTTGCGGGCGCGCGATTGCGAAGGCGCCGACGCCGCCATGCGCACCCATTTGACCCGCCAACGTGAGGCTTTGCGCGCTTTGGCACGCAGCCAGAAAAGCAGTCTGATCGCATGAACACCACGACCTGGATTGGCCGCAAAGTCGCTGAATTGCTGCCTGCTAAAAAATCTACACAAAATACGGCTACAGCGCACGCCAAAACTGCGCAGGCAGCTACTAAAAAAGTAGCAACGGCGACGCTGCCACCGCGCTCCACCCGTGAGCGGCTGCAGGCCACGCTGGGGCAGCGCGGCGAAGCGCTATCGCCGCGTGCCATGCGCCATACGCTGGATGCACTGCAGTCCATCATCGACCCCCAGGTCAGCGAGGTGGAGGGCGGGCGCCGTGCCATCGCGCTGGCCGCCTGGTACCAGACCGCCACATCGGCACAGCGGCACGATATGTGGCTGTTGATGAGCGAGCAGTTTGTGGCCGACCCGCACAAAGTCCAGGCCGCGCAGGCCCAGTTTGCCGCCGCAGTAGGCACGCCGGACGAAGCCGTGGCCGAGGTGCACTACCGCCGCGCTACGGTGTCGCCGCGACGGCGCTTGCTGCAGCGCTTCAGCGTGAACCCGGACGGCATCCGCTTTCTGGTGGATCTGCGGGCCGACATGCAGCCGCACCTGAAGGCCGACAAACGGCTGCAGGCGCTGGATGTGGAGATGGAATACATGTTCTCCACCTGGTTCGACGTGGGCTTTCTGGACCTGCGCCGTATCAGCTGGGATTCGCCCGCGTCGCTGATCGAAAAGCTGATCAAGTACGAGGCGGTGCACGACATCAAGGGCTGGGCCGACGTGAAGAACCGGCTGGACTCGGACCGCCGCTGCTACGGCTTCTTTCACCCCCGCTTGCCCGACGAGCCGCTGATTTTTGTCGAAGTCGCGCTGGTGGATGCCATCGCCGACAGCATTACGCCGCTGCTGGACGAGTCGGCCGCTGCGGCCGATCTGGGCCATGCCACCACCGCCATTTTTTACTCCATCAGCAACACCCAGACCGGCTTGCGGGGTGTCAGCTTTGGCGATTCGCTGATCAAGCGGGTGGTGGAAACGCTGAAGGCCGAGTTCCCCAAGCTGCGGGTGTTTGCCACGCTGTCGCCCATTCCCGGTTTCCGCCCCTGGCTGGGCAAAAACGCCACCGCCATGCTGGCACGGCTGGACGACAAGGCGCGGGCCACGCTGGGCCGCGCATTGGGCGCGGAGCCCCCGACCGCCGCCCATTTGCTGGCCGCTGCAGATGCGGCGTTAAGCCTGCCCGCCAACGCCCCCGTGCGCCAGATGCTGTTGCAGTGCGCCGCGCACTACCTGGGCCAGGAGATGGTGGACGGCAAGCCGCTAGACCCGGTAGCGCGCTTTCACCTGGGCAACGGCGCGCGGGTAGAGCGCTTGAACTGGGCCGGTGACCCGTCTGCCAAAGGGCTGAAGCAGTCTTATGGCCTGATGGTGAATTACCTGTACGACCTGCGCCGGCTGGACAAGCACCGCGCTTTGCTGGCGCAGGGCAAGGTGGCTGTGGCCAGTGGCTTGGACGATTTGCGGTTTTAGAAACAGGACTTACGCAAGTCCCCTGTGCGCCCGGAGGGCGACGCAGGGCGGCGCTGCGTAAGTCCTAAGGAAATTGCCCTTTTATAACTAGTAGGAGACAACCCATGACACCCACTTTGCAACGGCGCGGCGTGCTGCGCGCAGGCGCTGCCGCGTTGGCCGGACTCACATTCCGTGCCCAGGCCCAAAGCGCCTGGCCCGCCAAACCGGTCACGCTCATCGTGCCATTTCCCGCAGGCGGCGGCACCGATGCGTTTGCGCGGCCCTTGTCGGCCCAGTTTTCCAAGCAAACCGGCAAGACCCTGGTGATCGACAACCGGGGCGGGGCGGGCGGTACGCTGGGGGCCAGCATCGCCGCCAAGGCACAGCCCGACGGCTACACACTGTTCATGGGCGCGGTCCACCATGCGATTGCACCGTCCATCTACCCCCGGCTGGACTACGACATTGAAAAAGACTTTGTGCCCCTGGCCCTGCTGGCCAACGTGCCGCAGGTGCTGGTGGTCAACCCCAAGAACGTGCCCGGCAACTTTGCCGAGTTCCTGGCCAAGGTGCGGGCCAACCCGGGCAAGCTGAACTACGGCAGCGCGGGCGGTGGCACATCGCACCACCTGGCGGGCGAGCTGTTCAAACTGCAGACCAAGACCTTCATCACCCACATTCCCTACCGTGGCGCGGGCCCGGCCTTGCAGGACCTGATGGCGGGCAATGTGGACATGATGTTTGACGGCCTGGGCTCGTCGGCCAACCACATCAAGGGCGGCCGCATCAAGGCGCTGATGGTGTCTGGCGCCAAGCGCAACGCGGCTTTCCCCGATGTGCCTTGCGCGGCCGAGCTGGGCCTGCCCGACTACACCGTGACCACCTGGTACGGCCTGTGGGCCCCCAAAGGCACGCCAGCGGACGTGCAGGCGCGCATCGTGGACGAGGTGCACCGCCTGGGCCCGGCGGAAGAGCTGAAGCAGGCCTGGGCGAACAACGGCGCGGAGTTTCCCAACCTCACGCCAGTGCAGTTTGGCGCCTTCGTCAACGCCGAAATTAAGCGCTGGGCCGCCGTGGTCAAGGCGTCCGGTGCCAAACTGGATTAACCATAAAAAGTGCTGCCTGCGCATATGGAATGTGCGCAAGCAGCTATTTATTTAATAGCAATCTACACCCCCATGCCCAACGCCAATTTATTTGCCGCCCTGCGCGCAGCTTTCCCTATCGACCTGGATTCCGTCGCCGTGGAAGTGGCCGACGCCACCGACCTGCGCTACAGCTGGCGCGACCTGGACCGGGCTACGGCCATGGTCGCCAACCTGCTGGCGTCGCTGCAGCTGCCCGAGGGCGCGCGGGTGGCGGTGCAGGTAGAAAAATCGGTCGAAGCCATGGTGCTGTACCTGGCCACATTGCGCGCCGGGTATGTGTTTTTGCCGCTCAACACCGCCTACCAAAGCAGCGAGATCGAATACTTCATTGGCAACGCCGAGCCTGCCGTGGTGGTCTGCAGTCCGCAAAACTTCGGCTGGGTCAGCAAAATCGCCTTCAAAGCCGGTACGAAAAACGTCTTTACCTTGGGCGATGACCGCACCGGCTCCTTGCTGGAGCGGGCTGCCCATTGTTCGGATCAGCACGACGTGGCCATCTGCAAGTCCGATGATCTGGCCGCCATTTTGTACACCAGCGGCACCACCGGCCGCTCCAAAGGCGCGATGCTGACGCACGGCAATTTGCTGAGCAACGCGCAGGTGCTCCAAGACTACTGGGGCTGGCAGCCGGGTGACGTGCTGCTGCACGTCTTGCCCATCTTCCATGTGCATGGCTTGTTTGTGGCAATTCACGGGGCGCTGCTCAACGGCAGCAAGATGATCTGGCTGAGCAAGTTTGATCCCAAAGTGGTGATCCAGAAACTGCCCCAAGCCACGGTGTTCATGGGCGTGCCCACGCTTTATGTGCGCCTGCTGGCCGAGCCGGGGTTGACCCAAGAGGCTGCGCGCCACATGCGGCTGTTTATTGCCGGTTCGGCGCCGTTGTTGATGGACACCTTTACCGAGTGGCAGCGCCGCACCGGCCACACCATT
>CANFZJ010000232.1 GCA_947451445.1 Comamonadaceae bacterium | reverse complement strand
TGTGGAGATGGACGCTACCGGTCGGGTGCTGGTGTCGCCTGAGCTGCGTGAGGCGGCAGGCATCGCCAAAGACACCATGCTGCTAGGCATGGGCAAGCATTTTGAGTTGTGGGACAAAACGACCTACGACGCCCAGGAAGCCAAGGCTATGCAGGGCGACATGCCTGAGGTTTTCAAGGACTTTTCTTTCTAAGGCCCCACGGTGGACGCGATATGGAAACATACCACCGTCTTGTTGGACGAAGCGGTGGATGCCCTTCTCAACAAGCCGGAGGCTTCAGAACCCAGCGCCGCAGGCGCTGCGGCTACTTACGTCGATGCGACTTTTGGGCGCGGTGGGCATTCGCGCCTGCTGCTGTCCCGCATGGCGCCGCAAGATCGGCTGGTTGCGTTCGACCACGACCCGGATGCGATTGCCGAGGCGGCCACCATTGCCGACCCCCGTTTTTCCATTCGCCACCAGGGCTTTCGGCATCTGGACGAATTGCCCGATGCCAGCGTGGCGGGAGTGTTGATGGACCTGGGCATCAGTTCGCCGCAGATCGACAACCCGGTGCGGGGGTTCAGCTTCCGGTTTGAAGGGCCGCTGGACATGCGCATGGACCCTACGCGCGGCGAAAGTGTGGCCGAGTGGTTGGCCACAGCCGAAGTTCAACATATCGCAGAGGTGGTACGTGACTATGGCGAAGAGCGGTTTGCTGGTCCCATTGCAAAGGCGATTGTTGCGCGCCGAGAAGAGCGCGGCCCCATTACCACCACCACTGAACTGGCCGACCTCGTGGCTGGTGCGGTCAAAACCCGGGAGGCCGGCCAAAATCCGGCCACGCGCACATTTCAGGCTTTTCGGATTTTCATCAATGCCGAGCTGGAAGAGTTGCAACACGCGCTAGCGGCCAGCCTGCGCGTGCTGCAACCCGGCGGACGCTTGGTGGTGATCAGCTTTCACTCGCTGGAAGACCGCATCGTCAAGCAGTTCATCGCCAAGCATGCGCGCGAGGTGGTGGACCGGCGTGCCCCCAGCTGGATGCTCGGCGGTGCTACTGCGATGCCGCTGGAGGCCTTGGGCCGCGTCAAGCCCAGCGCGGCTGAAGTGGCGGGCAACAAGCGTGCACGCAGCGCCGTGATGCGTGTAGCCCGCAGGACGGATGCGCCATGACCCGTCTCAATCTGGTCCTGCTGTTGGCTGTCATGGCCAGCGCCTTGTACCTGGTGCGCATCCAGTATGAGTCGCGCAGCCTGTTTGTGGAGGTGGACCGCGCAGTGGCCCTGACCCACAAACTGGAGATCGAAAATGAGCGCTTGCAAGTAGAGAAGCGTGCCCAGGCCACGCCGCTGCGGATTGAAAAGCTGGCCAAAGACCAGCTGAAAATGCGCACCAGCACCCCGGCCATCACCCAGTATGTGACGGTGGGTGCAGCGCCATGAGCCGTAGCGTCCGCTACACCTCCAGCCCTTTGCTGGCCAGCAAAACGCCGGTATGGCGCAGCAAGCTGGTGGTGGCCGCCATTGCGGCAGGCTTTTTGGGCCTGACCGCCCGTGCGGCCTATATCCAGGTGATTGGCAACGACTTTTTTCAGCGCCAGGGCGAGGTGCGTTTTGCCCGCACGTTGGAGTTGCCTGCCAACCGGGGCCGCATCATTGACCGCAACGGTCTGATTCTGGCGTCCAGCGTGATCGCGCCCAGCATCTGGGCCATTCCCGAAGACGTAGACCAGGACCCGGTCAAGCTCAAGCAACTGGCCAAGCTGCTGGAGATGCCGCTGGCCGACCTGAACAAAAAGCTGAACGAAGACAAATCCTTCGTCTGGGTGCAACGCCAGGTGGACGAGCCGATTGCCCAGCAGATCGCTGCGTTGAATATCAAAGGCATCTACCAGCGCAAGGAATACAAGCGCCAGTACCCCGAAGGCGAGGCGATTGCCCATGTGGTGGGCTTCACCAACGTGGAAGACAACGGCCAGGACGGCATCGAGCTGGCGTTCAACAAAGAGCTGGGCGGCAAGCCGGGTTCGCGCCGTGTCATCAAGGACCGGCTGGGTCGGGTGGTGGAAGACATTGGCGACCAGGTGCCGCCGGTGGATGGCCGCGAGATTCAGCTCAGTATCGACAGCAAAGTGCAGTTTTTTGCCTACCAAAAGCTGCGCGACGCGGTGATTGCCAACAAGGCCAAGGCAGGTAGCGTGGTGGTGCTGGACTCCACCACCGGCGAGGTGCTGGCCTTGGCCAACTACCCCAGCTATGAGCCCAACAAGCGCAAGAACCTGACCGGTGAGCAGCTGCGCAACCGGGCTTTGACGGACACCTTTGAGCCCGGTTCGACCATGAAACCGATCACGGTGGCGACGGCCTTGGAGTTGGGCCGCATCACGCCGCAAACCGTGATCGACACTGCGCCAGGCCGTTACACCGTCACCGGCTCCACCATCACCGACACGCACAACTACGGCGCGTTGACAGTGGAGGGCGTGATCCAAAAGTCCAGCAACGTGGGGGCGACCAAGATTTCGCAACGCATGTCGGCGCATGAAATGTGGGACTCGTTCACGGCCGTGGGTTTTGGTCAAAAGCCCCAGCTGACCTTCCCTGGTGCGGTCACTGGGCGGCTGCGGCCCTGGAAATCCTGGCGGCCGATTGAGCAGGCCACCATGTCGTACGGCTATGGCCTGTCGGCATCGCTGTTCCAGATGGCGCACTCCTACACCGCGTTTGCCCATGACGGTGAAATCATTCCCGCCACCATGCTGAAGACGGACGAACCCGCTGTGGGCGTACGCGTCTTTTCATCGCAAAACGCGGCGGCGGTGCGCAAGATGTTGCAAATGGCCGCAGGCCCGGGCGGCACGGGGCCGTTGGCGCAAACCGTCGGGTTTTCGGTCGGTGGCAAGTCTGGGACCGCACATAAACAGGTTGGCAAAGGCTATGCCAGCAACAAATACCGGGCCTGGTTTACCGGCCTGGCCCCCATCAACAAGCCGCGCATCATCGTCGCCGTGATGGTGGACGAGCCCAGTGCGGGCTCTTATTTCGGCGGCATCGTGGCCGCCCCGGTGTTCAGCGAAGTGGTGCAACAAACCTTGCGCATGATGGGCGTGCAGCCGGATCTGGATGTGAAGGCCCAGGTCGTCACCCAAGCCGTAGCGGAGTCGTTCTGATGCGTGAACTCCAATCCGCCACGGAGGCCGTCGCCTGGCTGCAAAGCCGGGTGACCGGCTGCCTGCAGGTCGATAGCCGCATGGTCCAGCCTGGCGACGGTTTTATCGCCTGGCCGGGCGCTGCCACCGATGGCCGCAAGTTTGTCCAGGCCGCTCTGGAGCGGGGCGCCAGCGCTTGCCTGATGGAACAGGCGGGTCTGGATGCCTTTGCTTTTGCGGACAACGAGGCCCTGGCCTGCTACAGCGGCCTGAAAGCCAGCACCGGGCCTATCGCCGCCGCCTATTTCGGCCAACCCAGCGAGAGGCTGGACGTGTTGGCCATCACCGGCACCAACGGCAAAACCTCTACCGCGTGGTGGTTGGCACAGGCGCTATCAAAAACAGAGCTGTTCGCGCAGCATCCATGTGCGGTAGTAGGCACTTTGGGTGTTGGAATTCCGCCCGACGTGGTGGCCACTGGCTTGACCACCCCCGACCCAGTGCTGCTGCAGCGTGCGTTTCGGGGTTTTGTCGATCTGGGGCTGGGCGCTTGCGCGATCGAAGCGTCCAGCATCGGCGTGGTCGAACGCCGCCTGGACGGCACGCGCATCCGCGTCGCCGTATTCACCAACTTCACCCAGGACCACCTGGACTACCACGGCAGTACCGACGCCTACTGGCAGGCCAAGGCCGAGCTGTTCCGCTGGCCCGGCCTGCAAGCCGCCGTGTTGAACGTGGACGACCCACAGGGCCAGATGCTGGCCGACACTTTGCAGGGGTTGGACCTGTGGACCGTGTCCTGCACTCGCAGCGCCCGCCTGCAAGCGCAAGACATCCGCTACGAAGGCGGCGGCCTGTGCTTCACCGTGGTCGAAGACGGCGCGCGCCACCGCCTGCAAACGGCGGTCATCGGCCAGTACAACGTAGCCAACCTGTTGGGCGTACTGGGTGCGATGCGCGCTGTCGGCGTGCCACTGGCCGAGGCCGTGCGGGCCTGCGAGGGCTTGCTGCCGGTGCCGGGCCGCATGGAATGCACAAGCCAACCCGGCCAACCGCTGGTCGCTATCGACTATGCCCATACCCCCGACGCACTGGACAAGGCCTTGCTGGCCCTGCAGCCGCTGGCGCAGGCGCGCGGCGGCAAGCTATGGTGCGTATTTGGCTGCGGGGGCGACCGCGACACCACCAAGCGTCCGTTGATGGCGGCGGTGGCCGAGAAAAATGCCGACTTGGTACTGGTCACCAGCGACAACCCGCGCAGCGAACGGCCAGAGGCCATCATTAGCCAGATTCTGCTGGGCCTGAGTCACAACGCCTGCGTGCATGTGCAGTCCGACCGCGCCCAAGCCATTGCCGACGCCATTGCCCAGGCTGCACCCGCCGACGTGGTGCTGCTGGCCGGCAAGGGCCACGAGGCCACCCAAGACGTGGCCGGGGTTAAGCACCCATTTCTGGACAAAACCCATGCCGAAGCCGCCTTGGCGCGCCGGGCCATGCTGCAGCTGCACCAAGCCCTGGCCTGGTTGCCCGGCGCAGAGCTGGTGGGTGACGGCACGGTGGCGGTCCACCGCGTGCATTCCGACACCCGCACACTGCAGCCCGGCGACCTGTTTGTGGCGCTCAAAGGCGACAACTTTGACGCCAACGACCTGTTGGCCCAGGCCCAGGCCAGTGGTGCAGTAGCCGCCCTGTGCCACCGGGGCCGTGCGCTGGCAGGTCTGCCCTGCATCGAGGTCGATGACACCTTGGCCGCACTCGCTGCCCTGGCCACCGGCTGGCGCGCCCAGTTCACGTTGCCGCTGATCGCCATCACTGGCAGCAACGGCAAAACCACGGTCACGCAAATGGTCGCGTCCATCCTGCGTGCCGCCGCACCGGACGCCAGTTTGGCCACCCAGGGTAACTACAACAACGCCATCGGCGTGCCGTTGACCCTGCTGCGCCTGCGTGCCCAGCACCGGCTGGCTGTGGTCGAGCTGGGAATGAACCATCCCGGCGAAATCGCCCAACTCGCCGCCATGGCCCAACCCACGGTGGCGCTGGTCAACAACGCCCAGCGCGAGCACCTGGAGTTCATGGCCACCGTGGAAGCCGTGGCGCAGGAAAACGGCAGCGTGCTGGCCGCCTTGCCCGCTGCGGGCGTAGCCGTATTCCCGGCGGACGATGCCTATACCGGCTTGTGGCACACCATGGTG
>CANFZJ010000231.1 GCA_947451445.1 Comamonadaceae bacterium | reverse complement strand
TCCGCAGATGGTGCGGCCGCTGCTGGCCCCCATGGCCGAGGGCGCCACCGAAGCCCGCTACGGCCCGCTGCCCGAGCGCATTCGCCACAAGCTGCGTGCCTTCTCGGCGGCGACCGACAACGTGGGCCTGTTTTTTGGCGAAGACATTTTTGTGGCTTTCGGCGCGATCGTGCTGATGAGCACCTTCTTGCACGAGGCGGGCATTGACGTGGAGCCGCTGCACATCGCGTTCTGGGGCATTCCCACCGCCGCCTGCGCCTTTTTGATCCACGCCTGGCGCCTCTACCGGCTGGACGGCGCGCTGGCCCGCGAGTTGCAGGCCGAGGGCATCCAGCCCCTTAACGCCGAAGTCGCCACTACCGCCAAAGGAGCCTGATGATGATTATTCCTATCCAAACTCTGTACTACCTGGTGGGTGCCGTGCTGGCGCTGACCGCTCTGTCCACCTTTGCCGACGGCAGCAACCCCAAGCGCTACAGCAGCGGCCTGTTCTGGGGCCTGTATGCCCTGGTCTTTTTGGTGGGCGACATGCTGCCGTCGCTGTGGGTAGGCGTGGGCGCGGTGGTGATGGCGCTGGTTGCCGGCTTTGGCGGCGTGGGCGCAGGCAAGCACCCGCCGCGCAGCCCGGCCGACTACGTGGCCAGCGCCAAGCGCCTGGGCAATAAGCTGTTTGTACCGGCGCTGGCGATTCCGCTGGTGACCATGGTGGGCACGCTGTCGGCCAAGCATCTGTCGCTGGGCGGGGTGCCCCTGCTGGACCCGAAGAACACCACCCTGGTCAGCCTGGGCGTGGGCTGCGTGCTGTCGCTGGCCCTGGCCTGCTGGCTGACCCGCGAGACCCCGGCCCAGGGCCTGCGCGAGTCGCGCCGCCTGACCGATGCGCTGGGCTGGGCCCTGGTGCTGCCGCAAATGCTGGGCATGCTGGGCCTGGTGTTTTCCGACGCGGGCGTGGGCAAGGCCGTGGCCTATGTCACCACCACCTATATCAATATGGACATCCGCTTCGTAGCCGTAGCCGTCTACGTGGTCGGCATGGCGCTGTTCACCGTCATCATGGGCAACGGCTTTGCTGCCTTTCCGGTGATGACCGGCGGCGTCGGCGTGCCGGTGCTGGTGGGCGTGTACCACGGCGACCCGGCGGTGATGGCGGCGGTCGGCATGCTGTCGGGCTACTGCGGCACCTTGCTGACGCCGATGGCGGCCAATTTCAACATCGTGCCCGCTGCGCTGCTGGAGCTGCCGGACAAAAATGCCGTCATCCGCGCCCAGGTGCCCACGGCGCTGACGCTGCTGCTGGTAAACGTGTTTTTGCTCAACTTCCTGATGTTCCGCTGATGTACCACGCTACCCCTCCCGCCCTGAACGTGCTGCTAACCGGTTTTGAGCCGTTTGCGCAAGATCCGCTGAACCCTTCTTGGGACGTGGCACGCGCTTTGGACGGCTGGCAGCATGCGGGGGCCACGGTGCGCGCCGTGCAACTGCCCTGCGTGTTCGGTGAAGCCATCGTGCGCCTGGACCAGGCCTTGCAGCAGTGGCAACCGGCGCTGGTGGTCTGCCTGGGCCTGGCCAGTGGCCGCGCCGCGCTGACACCCGAGCGCGTGGCCATCAACGTGGACGATGCCCGCATTCCTGACAACGCGGGCCACCAGCCGGTAGACACGGCGGTGGAGCAAGGCGGCCCGGTCGCCTACCTCTCCACCCTGCCCATCAAGGCCATGGTGCGCGCCATGCGGGCCGATGGCATCCCGGCGGCGGTGTCCAATACCGCGGGCACCTTTGTCTGCAACCATATCTTCTACGCGCTGATGCACCGCCTGGCGCTGGCCGGGGGCAAGGTGCGCGGCGGCTTTATCCACGTGCCCGCCTTGCCCGCGCTGGCGGCGCTGCATGCCGACATGCCCAGCATGGCGCTGGAAACCCAGGTGCGCGGCATCCAGATGGCCATCCAGACCGCGCTGGATGTGCGCGAGGATGTGCGCGAAACTGGTGGGCAGCTGCATTGAATGCCCCCTTTACGAGAACACCATGATGAAAATTGACCTGAACAGCGACCTGGGCGAGAGCCTGGGCGCATGGACCATGGGCGACGATGCCGCCATGCTGGACATTGTCAGCAGTGCCAACGTGGCCTGCGGCTTTCACGCGGGCGACCCGGCGGGCATTCTGGCCACGCTCAAGGCTGCCGCCGCGCGTGGCGTGGTGGTGGGGGCCCATGTGGCCTACCCCGACCTGGCAGGCTTTGGCCGCCGCAACATGGACGTGGCCAGCGCCGACCTGGTGGCCGATGTGGTCTACCAGATCGGCGCGCTGCAAGGCCTGGCTACGGTGGCCGGCACCACGGTGCGTTACGTCAAGCCGCATGGCGCGCTGTACAACACCATTGCCCACGACGCACGCCAAGCCAAAGACGTGATCACCGCCATCCGCGCCATCGACCCCAGTCTGGTGCTGGTAGCCCTGGCCGGTGCGCCCCTGGTGCAGTGGGCGCGCGATGCCGGTCTGCGCGTGGTATCTGAGGCCTTTGCCGACCGCGCCTACACGCCCACCGGCGCGCTGGTGTCGCGCCGCGAAAAAGGCGCGGTGCTGCACGACCCCGAGCTGATAGCCCAGCGCATGCTGCGCCTGGTGCAAGAGGGCGTGGTCGAGGCCATCGACGGCAGCCTGGTGCGCATCGCGGCCGACTCCATCTGCGTGCACGGCGACAGCCCCGGCGCGGTGGGCATTGCCCGCCAACTGCGTGCCCGCTTCACGCACGACGGCATCGCCATCACGGCCTTTGCCGGGTAGACCGGCATGCGTTTTTTACCCGTCAACCTGGATGCCCTGCTGGTAGAGCTGGCCGATCTGGACCAAACCCTGGCCCTGCTGGCATCGCTGCAGCGCGACCCGCTGCCCGGTGTGCAAGAGCTGGTGCCCGCCGCGCAGACCATTTTTGTGCGCTTTCGCCCCGCAGCCACCAACGCTGCTGCACTGGTGCGCAACATCGCGGGCCGCGACATCTCGCAGCGCGCCGAGCGCAGCAGCATCCTGGTCGAAATCCCGGTGCAGTATGACGGCGAAGACCTGAATGAGGTCGCACAGATGCTGGGCATCACGCCCGAGGAAGTAGTGCGCCGCCACACCGGCAGCGAATACACCGTGGCCTTCACCGGCTTCGCCCCCGGCTTTGCCTATTTGAGCGGCGGCCACCCCAGCCTGAACGTGCCGCGCCGCAGCACCCCGCGCACCCGCATCCCCGCCGGTGCCGTGGGCCTGGCGGGCGCTTTTAGCGGTGTGTACCCGCAGGCCAGCCCCGGTGGCTGGCAGATCATTGGCGTGACACCGCTGGCCATGTGGGACTTGGCCCGCAGCCAGCCCGCGCTGCTGCAGCCGGGCTACCGGGTGCGCTTTGTCGATATTGCTACACAAAATATAGCTACTTGCGCAAGTAATACCTGCGCTAGAGGCCTAAAAGACTCTGATGCGGTTGTTGCACCCACAGCCGTCATGGACATGACTGCCTCCATCCAGGGAACCCGTGGAACCGGCTCCGCCGGGCCACAGGGTTCGCCCCCTGCAAGGGGGTTGGCGGAAACGCGCAGCGTGGAGCCTGGGGGTGTTTCACTTTACGTACGCGCCACCGGGCTGCAAACCTTGTTCCAGGACCTGGGCCGCCACGGCCAGGCGGGGCAGGGCGTGTCCGCCTCGGGGGCCATGGACCCCAGCGCGCTCAAAGCCGCCAACCGCCTGGTCGGCAATGCCAGCAACGCGGCGGCGCTGGAAACCGTGGGCGGTGGCCTGCAAATCCACAGCCTGGGCGACAACGTGGTGGCCGTCACCGGTGCCGATGCGCCCTTGACCCTCACAACCGCCGCTGGCCGCCGCTGGGCCGTGCCACGCTACCAGGCCGTGGCGCTGGCCGACGGCGATACCCTGGCCGTGGGCCAGCCCGAAGCGGGCGCGCGCTGTTACCTGGCGGTGCGCGGTGGTTTTGCCGAGCCGCAGGTGATGGACAGTTGCGCCACCGACACCCTGGCCCAGGTCGGCCCGCCGCCGCTGGCCGCAGGTGATGTGCTGGGCGTGCGCCCGGCCCTGGCCAGCGCGGTGGTCGGGTCCACCGAATTACCGCCCGACGACCTGCCCACGCTGGCGCAGGACGTGGTGCTGGACGTGGTGCTGGGCCCGCGCACCGACTGGTTCAGTGCCGAAGCGGTAGCGCGCCTGGCCGCCCAGCGCTGGCAGGTCACCGCCCAGTCGAACCGCGTCGGCCTGCGTTTGGCGGGTGAGGTGCCACTGGACCGCGCCATCACTGGCGAGCTGCCCAGCGAAGGCACGGCCTTGGGTGCCTTGCAGGTGCCGCCCAGCGGCCAGCCCGTGCTGTTCCTGGCCGACCACCCGCTCACCGGCGGCTACCCGGTCATCGCCGCCGTAGCCCCCTACGACTTAGACCGTGCGGGGCAGATTCCCGTCGGTGCCTGGTTGCGCTTTAACCCCATTCGCTCTTTTGCAGAACTCTCGCCTAGCGTTTGAAAGAACCCCATGAAAAAAGTATTGATCGCTAATCGCGGAGAGATCGCCGTCCGCATCGCCCGCGCCTGTGCCGACTACGGCGTGCAGTCGGTGGCGGTGTACGCCAATGCCGACATCGACGCACTCCACGCCCGCATGGCCGACGAGGCCTATGGCCTGGACGGCGACCGCCCGGCGGACACCTACCTGCACATCGCCAAGCTACTGGACGTAGCCCGCAAAAGCGGTGCCGACGCGGTGCACCCCGGCTACGGCTTTTTGTCCGAGAACCAGGCCTTCGCCCAGGCGGTGATAGACGCCGGTCTGGCCTGGGTCGGCCCCTCGCCCAGCACCATCGCCCAGCTGGGCGACAAGGTGCAGGCGCGCAAGATCGCGCTGAAGGTCGGCGCGCCGCTGGTGGTGGGTACGCCCGACCCGGTGCAGAACGCCAGCGAAGTGCTGGCCTTTGCCGAGCAGCACGGCCTGCCCATCATCATCAAGGCGGCGTTTGGCGGCGGTGGCCGGGGCATGAAGATCGCCTGGCGCATGGACGAGGTGGAAGAGCTGTTCCATTCCGCTGTGCGCGAGGCCGTCACCGCCTTTGGCCGGGGCGAGTGCTTTGTGGAGCAGTTCCTGGACAAACCGCGCCACATCGAGGCCCAGGTGCTGGCCGACACCCATGGCAATGTGGTGGTGCTGGGCACGCGCGACTGCTCGCTGCAGCGGCGCAACCAGAAGCTGGTGGAAGAGGCCCCCGCGCCATTTTTGACCGACGCGCAGCGCGAGCGCATCCACAGCGCGGCACGCGACATCTGCACCGCGGCGGGCTACACCAGCGCGGGCACGGT
>CANFZJ010000230.1 GCA_947451445.1 Comamonadaceae bacterium | reverse complement strand
GCCGATCGAGCAGGGCATAGAAGCTGTTGGTGTAGAGCTTGCCAATGGCGAAGTTCGTCGGGTCGGGAAAGTCGACGACGATCACGTCGAAGAGGTCTTCCGTCTTGTCCAGCCACTGGAACGCATCGGTGTTGACGATGTGCAGCTTCTTTGAGAGCAGCGCGCCGCCGTTGAGCTGCACCAGCGCGGGCTGGGTGGCAAACAGCGTGGTCATGGCCGGGTCCAGCTCGACCAGGGTGATGCTTTCCACGCTGGGGTATTTGAGGATTTCGCGCACCGCCATGCCGTCGCCACCGCCCAGTACTGCTACTTTCTTAGGAGCGCCTTGTGCAGACATGGCGGGGTGTACCAGCGCTTCGTGGTATCTGTATTCGTCGCGCTGGGCAAACTGCAGGTTGCCGTTCAAAAACAAGCGGTAGCCCGCCTTGCCCGCCGTGAGCACGATGCGCTGGTAGGGCGTGGTGAGGGCGGTGACCACCTTGTCCTGGTAGAGCTTGTCTTCGGCCCAGGTGGTCATCATGTCGGCTGCCGCCATGCCGCCGCCCAGGGCGGCGAGCGTCAAAACGCAGGCCAGGGCGTGGGCTTTGAAGCGGCGTAGCTCGTGGCGGAACAGCCACAGCGCCCACAGCGCCACGGCGGCGTTCATCAGGCCAAACAGCAGCCCGGTGCGGACCAGGCCCAGGTGCGGCACCAGCAGCAGCGGGAAGGCCAGCGACACGGCCAGCGCGCCCAGGTAGTCGAAGGTCAGCACCTGCGACACCAGATCCTTCAGCGCCACGTTGCGCTTCAAGATGCGCATGACCAGCGGAATCTCCAGCCCCACCAGCGTGCCGACCAGCAGCACCAGCCCGTACAGCAGCGGGCGAAAGGCGTTGGGCAGAATCGCGTTTGCTATAAAAAGAATAGCTGGTAGCGCCCCGCCTATAAGCGCTACCAGAAGTTCTATGCGTAAAAAGTGGGCGGGCAACTGGCGCTCGAAAAAGCGCGACAGGTACGAGCCCACGCCCATCGCAAACAAATAGGTGCCGATGACGGTGGAGAACTGCAGCACCGAGTCGCCCAGCAGGTACGACGCCAGCGCGCCCGCCGCCAGCTCGTAGACCAGGCCGCAGGCCGAGACGATGAAGACGCTGGCCAGCAGCGCTACTTCGACGGGACGCGGCCCGGATTTTTCTTTGATGCGCATTCCGCTTCCCATTCAAGTCGAGATTAGGCGCGAAGCCGCAGACAGTAGCTTGCCGCGGCTTGGCGAAGCAACGACATATCGGCTTGAATGGGGAGCGGAATCAATGGATGGCAGCCGCCACGATGATGCAAATCCCCAGCGACATGGCCGCCACGACCAGGGCCAGCGCCAGGTTTTGCTTTTCAATGATTTCTTCCCACAGCTTGTAGGGCGTGAGCTTGTCCATCAGCACAAAGCAGAGCCCAAAAATCGCCACGCCGATGAGCGCGAAAACGACCGAGCTGAGGACCACCCCGGCTTTCAACCATTCAACTTCCATACAAATCTCCTTTAAAAAATAGGACTGCCTTACTCCCTCTCCCTTGGGGAGAGGGTCGGGGTGAGGGCTCCCCGCTTTCGACCATTGACGCCCTCACCCCAGCCCTCTCCCGCGTGCGGGAGAGGGAGTAAGGCAGGGGCGCGGAGATGGTCATTTGTGTCCGCCGCCGCTGGAAAAGCCGCCGAACGAGCCGCCGGAGGTGCGGTAGCTACTCGATGCGCAGTTTTCCACCTGCGGGTCGCAGCGGGAGCAGCGGCTGAACAGGAACAGAAACACCAGCAGTACCAGCACCAGCAGCACGATGGTGCGCACGTTCACGCCGTCGCTGGCCGGGCTGGCATCGCTGCGCCGCAGCAGTTCCTTTTTACCCTCCAGCTGGAAGGCGCTGGCGACCCGCTGGCTGTCGATCTGGCTGCCGACCGACCAGGTGACTTCCTGCGCCGATTGCTCTAGCGACAGCAGGCTTTTGCCGCTGGTGAAGTCGCGGTTGCCCGTCTTCTGGCCGCGCCGCACCTGCCAGTAGAACTCGCCTGCCACGTAGCTGGTTTCTGCCGTGTAGCTTTCTTTGAACGTGTAGCGGCTGCCCAAATAGGTGGCGCTTTGGCCGTTGCTGGCCATCTCGGGCGTGCCGGTGATCGGTTTGACCACGCTCCAGCCTTCGGTGGAATCGACCAGAAAGCTAAAGCCGCGCCTCAGGTTGTACAGCAGGTATTCGTCCCAGCCAAAGGCTTCGTCGGGGTCGGCCGGGTCTTGCCCCAGGCGGTGCTGAAAACCCACCACCTGCCAGTCCACGCCCTGCAGTTTGCCGATGCTGCCCAGCGGAATCAGCGGCTGCACGGGTTCGTCTTGCACCGCGTGGCGCAGTTCGCTGCCCATGCCTGCGGACAGGTCGATCACGCTGTGGCAGGCCGGGCAGGCGATGCTTTTGCTGGTGGCCAGCAGCGGGGCGACGGGTGCGCCGCAGCTGGGGCAGTCGAACGGGCGGCCTTTTTCGTCCTTGGCGGATTCGCTGCGCAGGCCGCTGAGTTGCAAGTCGTCCAGCAACACCGCGCTGCCGATGCCCAGGCTGGGCGGCTGCGCGCCGTAGTCCACGCTGAGGACTGCGCCGTCGGTACTGCGCAGCTCGACCATGGCGAAGGACATACCTAAACCCGGCAGGTGCGGCAGCTCGCCCTGGGCGGACCGCAGCGCCACCGTTTGGTTGGACGCGACGCTGAAGCTTTTGCCGTTGATGGCAGTGGTCGCGCCGACGCGAAACTGCTCGGGCGCGGGCATCTCGCGCTGGGCTAGCTGGGGTGTGCTGAAGACGTAGGCCCCATTGTCCTCGGCCAGAAAGGCGCTGCTGCCGTCGGCCAGCACCGCGTGCCATTCGGTCCAGCTGCCTTCGCCGTATTGGTACTGCAGGCGGCCGACCAGGGTGAATGCCTTGCCCTTCCAGGTGCCGCTGGCCTGCAGCTGCAGGGGGCTGTGGTCGTCGAACAGCTCGGCCATTTTGCCGATGCGCGACAGCACTTCGCCACTGCGCACCACCGTGCTGTGGCAGTAGGCGCAGACAGCGTGGGTGGACTGCGCGCTTAAAAAGCCGACCGGTGCGCCGCAGCCAGGGCAGGGCGCACGGTAGGCGCGTGGGGGGCTACTTTGCGCCACAGGTCGTGCGCAGAGTTTTTACGTGTTTTATGCCTCTGGTGCAGGTAGTACCTGCGCAGGCAGCTATGAAAAGCATAGTGAATGCTTAGACCAGCTTTTTGAGCAACTCGGCCTTTTTGCTGTCGAACTCTTCCTGCGTCAGGATGCCTTTGTTCTTCAAATCGCCCAGTTTTTCCAGCGTGGCCATGACTTCTTCGGGCTTCATACCCACGGCAGCCGCCGCGCCACCTTGCAAGCCTGCAGATAGGTTCTGCGCCAGCACCTGGCCCAGCGCCACGCCTGCGCCCAGGCCCATGGCGTCACCGGCAATACCGCCGCCTGCACCCGCGCCTTCGGCAAACCGGGGAATAGCCTGCGCGGTCTGGTATTGCATGAACTTGCCCATGTCGTTGCCGACCATGCCCATGCCGATTTTTTGGTCCAGAATTTTCTGCAGGTCTTCGGGCAGGGACAGGTTTTGCACCGTCATGCCGTCCAGCTGCAGGCCGATCTTGGCGAACTCGGGGGCCAGCTGGGTGGTGAGCGCCTGGGCAAACACCTGCTGGTTGGCGGCCAGGTCCAGAAACGGGATGCCGCTGCTGGCAATCGCCGTGCTGATGTTTTGCAGCACCAGCCCGCGCAGCTGGCCGTCCAGGTCGGCCACGCCGTAGGTGTCGCGGGTGCCGGAAATCTCGGTATGGAATAGCGCAGGCGAGGCTATGCGAAAACTGTAGTTGCCAAAGGCGCGCAGCCGCACCGCGCCAAAGTCCTTGTCGCGGATGGTGATGGGCTGGGGCGTGCCCCACTTTTGGTCCATCTGCTGGCGGGTGCTGAAGAAGTAAACATCGCTTTTGAAGGGCGACTCGAACAGCTTGTCCCAGTTCTTCAAGTAGGTCAGCAGCGGCAGGGTTTGCGTGGTCAGCTTGTGTGTGCCGGGGCCGAATACGTCGGCCACCTGGCCTTCGTTGACGAACAGCGCCAGTTGCGATGCGCGCACCGTGAGCGAGCCGCCGTTCTGGATCTCCATGTCGGCCATGGGGAAGCGCCATGCCAGTGTGCCGTCGGCGTCTTCGGTCCACTGGATGATGTCAATGAACTGTTTGCGTATGAAGTCCATCAAGGCCATGGGGTGCTCCGGTTGGGGGGTGGGTGAGCATGGTAGCCGACCCGTTATGGCTTGGATATCGTTGCTATTTAAATAATAGCTGCTTACGCAGGTTCTATATGCGCTGGAGGTCTATTTGGCTTGAAATTTTAGGGGTATTGCTTGGCGACGTGCAGCAGCGCCAGTGCGATCACGGTGGCGGCGGTTTGCTCCAGTACGACGATGTAATTGGGATGCACCACTAACTCCAGCGTGCCAGGTTTACGGCCTTTGCGGCGGGGAAAGTTAGGGTTAGCCAAGTGGGTCACTTGGTCGTCAATGTCCAAAAACAGGTTCATGGCTGCATCGGGGTTGTCCTGTGCAATCGTGTCGTGCATGGCCATCAAGTCCATCAGGTACTGGTCAGACCTGCCCACCGCGCGCCACGTGCTCACAGTGTCTGCTGGGCCTTGATGCGGGCAATCATGTCAGCGCGGCGGATCTTCCACTCTGCTTCGGTATAGACCCGGTTGCTGCCGTCTTGGATGCCATCCTGTGACGCCTGCACCTTGGCCCGAAACCAGCGGTCGTAGTCTGCATCGGCTTGGGCGGCTTCGTGGGCGGCTTTGAGGGCCATGCTGCGGTCGGGGCGGGCGGTGCGCTCCAGGGCGCTGTCTTCGGGCCGCCACTGGGTGGCATCCAGGCGGCATTCGTTCCAGCCGGTGCTGCGCAGCACTTGCAGGGCTTTGCGGGGGTCGGCAAAGCGGCGCGGTTGCTGGCGCGAGGTGACCATGATGGCTTCGCCACGCTGGGTGTGCACGTTCACCACAAACGCTGCGCCATCGCCGCGCAGGGTAATGCCGGTCACGCCGCCCGCGAGGGTGGCCGTTTTGAGTTGTGCGAGGTTCAGGGTTTGCATGGCGGCGCTTCGGAGATGGGTGAGAGCGCAGTTTAATTATTAAATACCTACCAAACAACTGTTATTTGATGTCTTCTCGCACCTTGTCTGTGGGGTTTCATGCCTGCCATGCGATGTTTGCACCGCGCTGCAAGCTGTGCTGGTCCACCTGCGTGGGTGCAAACAAACCCACCAGCGTGTCCATCAAAGCCTGCGCCTTGCCCGAG
>CANFZJ010000229.1 GCA_947451445.1 Comamonadaceae bacterium | reverse complement strand
TGGAAAGGAGATGAATTGCTACTAAAACAATCGCTGTATGTCAGCCATGACGCGCCTATTCCGCCAACGCCGCCTGCACCGATTCGCCTCCAGCAAACCCAATGCCAAACACCCGAATACCCGCTCACCGCAAAACGCGCTAATGCCCAGGGGCAAACCGTACTACGTTTCACGATTCGCGCCGATGGCAGCATTGCAGATATATCGGTCATTACCGCCAGCGGCAGCACACCAGAACATGTATTGATGGACGCAGCGGCGGTCAACGCATTCAAGTCCTGCAGGTTCAGCCCTGTCGCAAGCATTGAACTGCATTACGCAGACCAAGCAGTCACCTGGATACTGACACGGCCCACATTGACACTACCAATATCCATACCGACTCCACAAAAACAATAGCAACCTGTGCACAGTACATGAGCACCAGGCCACTATTGCATTCCGACTTACCTACCGGTCCAGCCCGCCCAGGCAGATGTACTTGGTCTCCATAAACTCATCCAGGCCGTACTTGGAGCCTTCACGGCCCAGGCCGGACTGTTTGACGCCGCCGAACGGGGCTTCGGCGGTGGAGATCAAGCCCGTGTTGGCCCCGACCATGCCCGCCTCCAGCTCTTCGGCCACGCGCATGACGCGGCCGATGTCGCGGCTGTAGAAGTAGGCGGCCAGGCCGAACTCGGTGTTGTTGGCGCGTGCTATCACCTCGGCTTCGGTGTCGAAGACGAAGATCGGGGCCAGCGGGCCGAAGGTTTCCTCTTGCGCCACCAGCATGTCCTCGGTCGCACCCGCCACCACGGTGGGCTGGAAGAACAGGCCGCCGAGCGCGTGCGCTTTGCCGCCTGCGACGATCTTGCCGCCCTTGGCCACGGCGTCGGCGATGTGCTGCTGAATCTTGGCCACGGCCTTGGCGTCGATCAGCGGGCCCTGGGTGCTGCCTGCGTCCAGGCCGTTGCCGACCTTGAGCGCGTTGACCTTGGCGACCAGCTTGGCGGTAAAAGCCTCGGCCACGCCGCGCTGCACGTAGATGCGGTTGGCGCAGACGCAGGTTTGGCCGGTGTTGCGGTATTTGGAGACCATGGCGCCGTCCACTGCTGCGTCTAAGTCGGCGTCGTCAAACACGATGAAGGGCGCGTTGCCGCCCAGCTCCAGAGACAGCTTTTTGATGGTGTCGGCCGACTGGCGCATCAGCGTGCGGCCGACTTCGGTGGAGCCGGTGAAGGTGAGCTTGCGCACCGTAGGGCTGCGCGTCATCTCGCCACCGATCTGGCTGGCGGAGCCGGTCAGCACGGCCAGCAGGCCCTTGGGCACACCGGCGCGGTCGGCCAGCTCGGCAAAGGCCAGGGCCGAGTACGGGGTTTGCGTGGCGGGCTTGACCACCATGGCGCAGCCTGCGGCCAGTGCGGGCCCAGCCTTGCGGGCCAGCATGGCGGTGGGGAAGTTCCACGGGGTGATGGCCGCCGTGACGCCCACGGGCTGCTTGATGGCCAGCAGGCGGCGGTCGGCGCTGGGCGTGGGGATGGTGTCGCCGTAGCTGCGCCGGGCCTCATCCGCAAACCAGTCGATGAAGGAAGCGGAATAGACGATTTCACCCTTGGCCTCGGCCAGCGGTTTGCCTTGTTCGCTGGTGAGGATCAGCGCCAGGTCGTCGGCGTGCTGCAGCATCAGGTCGTTCAGGCGGCGCAGGATGGTGGCGCGGTCTTTGCCGGGCACGTTGCGCCACTGGCGCTGGGCCACTTCGGCAGCGGCAATGGCCCGCACGGTCTCAAGCGTGCCACACATGGGCACGGTGCCGATGACTGCGCCGGTGGCAGGGTTGGTGACATCGACGGTGGTGCCGTTGTCGGCATCGACCCAGGCGCCGGCGATAAAGCACTGCTGGCGCAGCAGGGTGGGGTCTTTCAGGTTCAGCATCAATCGGTTTCCTTATGCAGTCATGGCGGCAGCCAAAATGTCCAGGCCTTCGGCCAGTACGCTATCTTGAATCGTGAGTGGGAACAGGAAGCGCACCACGTTGGCGTAGACGCCGCAGGTCAGTACCAGCAAGCCCGCGTCTTGGGCGCGCTTTTGCACCTGCTTGGTGAAGTCGGCGTCGGGGCTGCCGTCGGCTTTGTTGAACTCCACCGCCACCATCGCGCCCAGGCCGCGCACTTCGGCGATTTGCGGCACTTGGCTACGCAAGCCGTTGAGACGGGCTTTCAGCACCTGGCCCAGGCGCTCGGCACGGGCGCAGAGCTGTTCGTCTTCGATCACATCCAGCACGGCGTGGGCCGAGGCGATGGCCATCGGGTTCCCGGCGTAAGTGCCGCCCAGGCCGCCAGGCGCGGGGGCATCCATGATGTCGGCACGGCCGGTTACGGCAGATAGGGGCATACCGCCGGCCAGGCTCTTGGCCATGGTCATCAGATCAGGCACGACCGTGTGGTGGTCCATGGCAAACATCTTGCCGGTACGGGCAAAGCCGGTCTGGATTTCATCGGCGATGAGCAAGATGCCGTGCTGGTCGCACAGCGCACGCAGGGCCACCATCAAAGCGGGCGGCATCACGTAGAAGCCGCCTTCGCCCTGGATGGGCTCCAGGATGATGGCCGCGACCTGGGTGGGTTCGATGTCGCACTTGAACAGCTGCTGAATGGCATGCAGCGTGTCGTCCACGGTCACGCCGTGCAGGTCGGTCGGCGCAGGCACGTGGTAGATGCTGCCGGGGAAGGGGCCAAAGCCGATCTTGTACGGCGCGACCTTGCCGGTCAGCGCCATGCCCATGAAGGTGCGGCCATGGAAGCCACCGGCCAGCGCAATGATGCCGGGGCGGCGGGTGGCCGCGCGGGCGATCTTGATGGCGTTTTCCACCGCTTCGGCCCCGGTAGTGAAGAAGGCGGTCTTTTTGGCGTGGCTACCAGGGGTCAGCGCGTTCAGGCGCTCGGCCAGGTACACCGAGCTTTCATACGGCACGACCTGGTAGGCGGTGTGGGTAAAGCAGTCCAGCTGGGCCTGCATGGCGGCCACCAGGCGGGGGTGGCGGTGGCCGGTGTTCAGCACGGCGATGCCGGAGCCAAAGTCGATGTAGCGGCGGCCCTCCACGTCCCAGATTTCGGCATTCAGCGCGCGCTGGGCGTAGATGGGGAAGCCAATGCCCACGCCCCGTGGCGCGGCGGCGGCGCGGCGGGCGTCCAGCGCGGCGTTGCTCAATGGGGTGGTGACGGCGGTAGGGGCGACAGGGCTGTTCATGGGGATTCCTTTGGAAGCGACACAGTGGCAATGGCCCACAGTCTAGATTTAATTTGGCCCCACAAATAGAACCAATTACAGTTAGTTTATGGAACCAATCCGCCCCACCATCTCCTCAGACGCCCTGCCCGACTTTGTGCTGCGCCAGTTTGACCCGCACAGCCCGCACACGGACCACCGCCAGCTGTACGGCATTTTGCAAAGCGGCATCCGCGCGGCGCTGCTGGCGGCAGGCCTGAAGCTGCCGCCCACCCGTGTGCTGGCCCAGGCGCTGGGCATTGCGCGCAATACCGTGGTGCATGTGTACGAGCAGCTGGCACTGGAGGGCTATGTGCAGGCGGGCGTGGGGCGCGGCACATTTGTCGCCAGCATCGGCCCGCGTCTGCTGGGCCGCAGCACCCGTCCAGACCCCACCCGCGCCGCCGCCTTGTCCCAGCGGGGCCAGCAACTGCTGCGCGAAGCCAGTGCTGCACCGCTGCAATGGGGCGCATTCACCCCTGGCGTGCCCGAGGTGCGCATGTTTCCGTCTGCGGTGTGGAGCCGTCTGCAGGCCCGGTTGCTGCGCCAGCACACGCCCGACCAGCTGACCTACGCCATCGGCCCCGGCGACGCCGGGCTGCGCCAGGCCATCGCCGACTATCTGCAGGGCGCGCGCGGCGTGGTGTGCAGCCCGGAGCAGGTACTGATCACCAGCGGCACCCAGCAGTCGCTGCACCTGGTGGCCCAGCTGCTGTGCGACCCCGGCGACCGGGTCTGGCTGGAAGACCCCGGCTACTGGGGCGCACGCAGCGTGTTCCGCGCCCACGGGCTGGACCTGCAGGCCGTGGCGCTGGATGCCGACGGCCTGGCCCCCAGCCCCGAACAGCTGCGCCAGCCGCCGCGCTGCATGTTCGTGTCGCCGTCGCACCAGTACCCCACCGGCGCGCTGATGGGCCACAGCCGCCGCCAGCAGCTGCTGGACTACGCCGCCGACCACGGCGTGTGGGTGGTGGAGGACGACTACGACAGCGAATTCCGCTACGGCACCCGCCCCCTGCCCGCGCTGCAGGGCCTGGACGCGCATGGCCGGGTGGTCTACCTGGGCACGTTTTCCAAAACCCTGTTTCCGGCCCTGCGCATCGCCTACCTGGTGCTGCCCCCCGGCCTGGTGGACAGCTTTGGCCGCGCGCTCAACGAGCTGTTCCGCGAAGGCCAGACCCTGCAGCAGGCGGTGCTGGCCCGCTTCCTCGCCGAAGGCCACTACGCCAGCCACATCCGCCGCATGCGCGCCGTATACAGCGCCCGCCACGACGCGCTGATCCACGCCATCGGGCAGCACTTTGGCAGCCAGCTGCCAGTGATTGGCGGCGACGCAGGCCTGCACCTGGTGCTGGGCCTGCCCCCCCACACCGACGACGCCGCCGTAGCCCAGGCCGCCCTGCGCGCCGGCATCAGCACCCGCCCGCTGTCGCTGTACTACCTGCGCCAACCCGCGGCGACCAAAGGGCTGCTGCTGGGCTATGGCGCCGTCGCGGAAGAAGACATCGGGCCCCGCTTCGCGCGACTGGCGCAGGTGGTGCGGGGGTTTTTGTGAGAGCGTATTTGCTACTGAAAAAATAGCTACTTACGCGGATTAAATGAGGGCTGCGGGCCAAAAACGTATAAAAGATCAACCTGCAAAATACAGCGCCACCCGGTCGCTGGTCCAGGTAGCCACACCGGTTCCAAAGAAATCTGCATCCTCTGTCCACACCGGACAGCCGATGGCCAGAGCACACGCCAGAATCGGCCAATCATCCGCATCGCGCTGGGCAATCCGCTGCATGGCGGGTTGCTTAAAGCTGGCGTATTGGTCTGCGTCCATGCATTGCACGATAGGTTCCAAACCATCCAATACGCGCATGGCCACGGCGCTGTCCACGCCCCGTTTCTCCAGCAACGCAGGCAGGTACTTGCGAGCATCCGCATAGGCTACATCGGGGGCGAAAAACTGCACTGTAGATGCGTTTTCAAGAATCAATTGCCGGGCCCGTGTACCCAGCACCGCACGAACCAGAATGTTCGCATCCAGCACGATAGCCTTCGTGCTCACGCCGCAGCGGCTTTCGGCTTTTTAGGGTTGCTTTTGCGGGCGCGCGCCAATTTGAAATCGGCTACCAGCGCGTCCACATCTACGCCCT
>CANFZJ010000228.1 GCA_947451445.1 Comamonadaceae bacterium | reverse complement strand
GCGCATGCAGCACGGCATTGAATTCAAAAACGTCACCAAGCGCTACGGCAGCGATGCGTCGGCCCCGCTGGCGGTCAAGGGCATCAGCTTTACCGTGCCCAAGGGCAGTTTGACCACCATCCTCGGCCCCTCGGGCTGCGGCAAAACCACCACCCTGCGCATGGTCGCCGGGCTGGAGTCGCCCAGCAGCGGGCAGATTTGGATGGATGGCAAAGACGTGACCACGCTGGGCCCGGCGCAGCGCAACGTCAGCATGATGTTCCAGAGCTACGCGCTGTTTCCGCACATGGACGTGCTGGCCAACGTGGGTTATGGCTTGCGGATGAGCGGCGTCAGCAAGCCCGAAATCGTGCGCCGCGCCACCGAGGTGCTGGCCAGCGTCGGCTTGGTCGGGTTCGATGCGCGCCTGCCCAGCGAGCTGTCGGGTGGCCAGCAGCAGCGCGTGGCCCTGGCCCGGGCGCTGGTGTTGGAGCCCGCCGTACTGCTGTTTGACGAACCCCTGAGCAACCTGGATGCCCGGCTGCGCCGCGAAATGCGCGAAGAAATCCGCGCCCTGCAGCAGCGCCTGCAGCTGACCGTGGCCTACGTCACTCACGACCAGAGCGAGGCCCTGGCCGTGAGCGACCAGATCATCGTCATGCACCAGGGCCTGATCGCCCAAAGCGGCACCCCGCAAGACATGTACGAACGCCCGCAGAGCGCGTTTGTGGCCGGGTTCATGGGCGAGGCCATGCTGTTCCCGGCCCAGGCGGGGGCCGACGGCAGCGTGACGCTCGGCCCGCTGCGTTTGCAGCCCCGGCAGGCAGTGGCTCCCGGCCCGGTGAAGGTGGCGGTGCGGCCCGAGGCCTGGCTGGTCAGCCACGGCGGGGCCGGACTGGTGGCTACGCTGCAAAAGGCGTCGTACCTGGGCAGCTTTTTTGAATACACCTTTGCCACCGAACTGGGCGCCATCTTTGTGGTGTCGTCCGACCTGGCCGACGTGTTGCCGCTGCAGACCCAGGTGGTGTTGCGGCTGGCCGACCACGGGGTTTCCGTCGTGGGCGTTTCGTAACCCGAAAGTTGCAAATCGGGGTGAATGACTGTACTTTTGTGCGTACCATTCCGGGGATTTGCCACCCGTTTCTAGCGACCGAACCCCGCGTTTTTGTGGGTTCACACCACCAGAGCACACCATGACCCAACTCGACTCCCTCAAGCAATTCACCACCGTGGTGGCCGACACCGGCGACTTCAAGCAACTGGGCGTGTTTTTGCCCACCGACGCCACTACCAACCCGTCGCTGATCCTCAAGGCAGTGCAAAAACCCGACTACGCGCCCCTGCTGGCCGAGGCCGTCGCCAAATACAAAGGCCGCCCGCTGGACGAGGTGTGCGATCGCCTGATCGTGCGCTTTGGCTGCGAAATCCTCAGCATCGTGCCGGGCCGCGTGTCCACCGAAGTCGATGCCCGCCTGAGCTTTGACACGGCGGCCACCGTGGCGCGCGGCAAACGCCTGATCGAGATGTATGCGTCTGAGGGCATCGCCAAAGAGCGCATTCTGATCAAGGTGGCCTCCACCTGGGAAGGCATCCAGGCCGCGGCCCAACTGGAGCAAGCGGGCATCCGCACCAACCTGACGCTGCTGTTCAGCTTTGCCCAGGCCGTGGCCTGCGGCCAGGCCAAGGTGCAGCTGATTTCGCCGTTCGTTGGCCGCATTTACGACTGGTACAAAAAGACCGCCGGTGCCGCCTGGGACGAGGCGGCCATGGCCGGTGCCAAAGACCCTGGCGTGGTGTCGGTTGCGCAAATCTACAACTACTACAAGCGCTTTGGCATTAAGACCGAAGTGATGGGGGCGAGCTTTCGCAACGTGGGCCAGATCGTGGCGCTGGCCGGTTGCGACCTGCTGACCATCAGCCCCGATCTGCTGGCCCTGATGGCCGCCAGCGACGCTCCCGTGGCCCAGGCGCTGGATGCCCAGGCCGCCCAGTCCATGGACCTGGCCGAAGTAAAGATGGACGAGGCCGCCTTCCGCTTCGCCCTGAACCAGGACGCCATGGCCACTGAAAAGCTGGCCGAAGGCATTCGCGGCTTCGTCACCGACGCCATCAAGCTCGACCAACTGCTGCTCGCCGCTTAAACCCCCGAGGACAAACATGGACGCCCTGAACCGCCCCCGCTGTGACACCGTGCCCGCCTGGGCGCAACTGCAAGCCCATTTCGACCGCAGCGGTGCGGCGCTGGATCTGCGCAAAGCTTTTGCTGCCGACCCGCAGCGGTTTGCCACGTTCAGCCAGGACGCGCCCCATGTGTTTGCCGATTTGTCGAAGAACCGCATCGACGCCACCACCCAGGCGCTGCTGTTCGACCTGGCTCGCCAGACCGGGGTGGAGGTGCTGCGCGACGCCATGTTTGCGGGTGAGCGCATCAACACCACCGAAGACCGGGCGGTCATGCATTTTTTATTAAGGAAAAGTGCTCCAGCGCAGGGTGAATCTGTGCCGCTTGCTATCAAAAATGACTTGCAAGAGGTGCACCAGACCCTGGACGCCATGCTGGCCTACGCCGAGCAGGTGCGCGCGGACGCCGCCATCACCGATGTGGTGAACATTGGCATCGGCGGCTCCGACCTGGGCCCGCTGATGGCCACGCTGGCGCTGGACGCCTTCGCCACGCCGACCAAGCGGATGCACTTTGTGTCCAATGTCGATGGCCACGAGCTGGCGGCGCTGCTGCCTAAGTTGCAGGTGGGCAGCACGCTGTTCCTGGTCGCCTCCAAGACTTTCACCACACAAGAAACGATGACCAACGCCCGTTCGGCCAAGGCTTGGTTCGAGGCGCAGGGCGGCACGGACATCGCCCGCCACTTTGCCGCGCTGACCACCAATGTGGCGGCGGCTAATGCGTTCGGCATCGCCACCACGTTTGGCTTCTGGGACTGGGTGGGCGGCCGTTATTCGATGTGGTCGGCTATTGGCCTGCCGATTGCCATCGCCATCGGGGCCGACAACTTCCGCCAGTTTCTGGTCGGCGCCGAGGCCATGGACGAGCACTTTCGCACGGCCCCGCTGGAGCAAAACCTGCCCATGCGGCTGGGCTTGCTGGACCTGTGGTACCGCAACTTCCACCATTTCACCAGCCGCAGCATCGCTCCGTACCACAGCGCCTTGCGCCGCCTGCCTGCCTACCTGCAGCAGCTGGACATGGAGAGCAATGGCAAGCAGGTGGACATGCAGGGCCAGAAGCTGCCGTTTGGCACCTCGTGCGTGCTCTGGGGCGAAGCGGGCACCAACGGCCAGCACGCCTATTTCCAGATGCTGCACCAGGGCACCGACGTGGTACCGGTTGAATTTATCGCCGTCAAAAAAGCCCGCCACAGCCTGCCCGGCCACCACCACACGCTGTTGGCCAACGTGGTAGCCCAGGCGCAGGCGTTGATGGTCGGAAAGGTGGACACAGGTGGGCATCGCCATTTTCCCGGCAACCGGCCCAGCACCTTTTTGTTACTGGAAGATTTGACCCCGGCCAGCTTTGGCGCGCTGATCGCGCTGCAGGAACACCGCGTGTTCGTCAGCGGCGCGCTGTGGGGCATCAACAGCTTTGACCAATGGGGCGTGGAGTTGGGCAAGGTGCTGGCCAAGGACATCGAACCCCGGCTGGAGTCGGGCGACGTGGCCGGGTTGGACGGCTCTACCGCAGGGCTGCTGCGGCGGCTGCGTTAAGGCTAAGATCGTGAACACGTTCTAAGGCGTCAGGTGGCTGCGGTGGGCGTAGGTGTCGCCACGGTAGGTGCTTTCCACGTACTCCACCAGCTTGCGGTCACCGCTGTAGGTTTTGCGTTTGATCAGCAAGCAGGGGCCGGGGATGCTGAAGTCGAAGGCGTGGGTCTCCAGTTTGCTGCTGGTCACGGCTTCAATGGTTTGCACCGCGCTGGACAGTGACACGCCGCAGGTGCTGCGCAGATGGGCAAACGCGCTGCCCTGTGTGTCCCACAGGCCCATATCCGGGGCCAGGGCCAGGTCGTACCAGGCGATTTCGCAGGCCAGCGGTTCACCATCTGCCAGGTGCCGCCATTCCAGTTTCAGGAAGCTGCTGGCCGACGGTTGGCCAAAGATGGACGCGATCACCCGGTCTTGCAGTACTTCGCGGCTGACCAGCTGAGTGCTGGCAACGCGGCCCTGTTCCTGCATTTCATCGGCGAAGCTTTTCAGTTTGCCGGCCAGGTCGGGGGCGTCAGAGTGGGCTTGCACCTGTGTGCCGCCACGGCCGTGGGTGCTCAGTAGCTGGTCTTTACGCAGGTCGTTGTAACAGTGCTTGACGGTGGTGCGGCTGATTTGCAGCAAATCGGCCAGCACCCGTTCGGACGGCAGGTTGCTGCCTGCAGGCAGTTCCCCGGTCGCGATGCCATTTTGAATTTGCCGCCGTAGCTGCTGGTAGTACGGTTCAGACGTAGTCGCGTCTAGCCGCAAACTGGCCATAAAGCCATCGGCAGAGGTTAGCGCACTGGGTTTGGAGGGTGCGGCGCTGCGGTCACTTAGCGGCAATGTTTTCACACGAAAGGTCCAGAAAGTACCAGCGGATTTACTGTCTGGTGATTCTCTGTTTTAAGTAACAATTTGTGAATATTGTGACCGTGACAAATTGCAGATTTGGCTTTCTATTGGGCGATAAGTTGCATAAATGGTGATTTATGTAACAAATTTCCCGGCTTCAGGTGGCGTGAACCTGCGACGGTGTGCCCGTCTGCCCCAGTTGGTGCCAGGCCCGGCGCAGCTGGGTGTCGCTGCTAAACCCCGCCAGCTCGGCAGCCTGGTTGACGTTGTGGCCCGATTGCAGCGCGGCGTGGGCTACCGCCAGGCGGATGCGGCGCAGGTATTGCAGCGGGGCGATCTGGCTGTACTCCATAAACAAACGGGTCAGGTGGCGTGGCGAGGTGTGGGCCACGGCGGCCATGCGCGGTACCGTCCAGCCCTGGCGCGGGTCCAGGCTGACGGCATCCTGCACCCGGTGCAGGGCCGGGTGCAGGTGGTTGCGGTAGGCCAGAAAGGGCGACAGCTCGGGGTCGTGCGGGCCGCGCCGCAGTGCCACCACCATGGTTTGGGCGACCTGCGCCGCGATGGCTTCGCCACAGGTATCGGCGATCCGTTGCAGTACCAGATCAATGCCAGTGGTCACACCTGCGCTGCTGTACACCGGCGCGTCGGCCACAAACACCCGGTTGGCTACCACTTCGCACAGCGGCTCTATACGGCGCAGTTCGTCCAGATGCTGGTGGTGGGTGGTCACCCGGTACCCCTTCAGCAGCCCGGCGTGGCCCGCCAGCACGCTGCCTGCACACACCGCGACCAGTTCCAGCTGCTCTTTGGCCAGCCGCAGGCCGCGCAGCCAGTGCAGCACGGCGCGGGCGGGCGGGTTGTCTACAGCGATGGTGCCCCCGGGTAGCCCGACCAGCACCACCCAGCTGGGCGTGGCGAGTGTCTCAGGCAAGGCTTGC
>CANFZJ010000227.1 GCA_947451445.1 Comamonadaceae bacterium | reverse complement strand
CACAGCAGCTTCCGCCTGGTGCGGGCCATCAAGAACCGCTTTGGCGCGGTCAACGAGATCGGTGTCTTCGCCATGACCGAGAGCGGCCTGAAGGGCGTCAGCAACCCCAGTGCCATCTTCCTCAGCCAGCATGCCGAGCCCGTGCCCGGCAGCTGCGTGATGGTGACGCTGGAGGGCACGCGCCCGATGCTGGTCGAGATTCAGGCCCTGGTGGACAGCGGTGGGCCGTCGCCCAGGCGTTTGAGTGTGGGCCTGGACAAAGACCGCCTGGCCATGTTGCTGGCCGTGCTGCACCGCCACGCGGGCGTGGCCTGCATGGACCAGGACGTGTTCGTCAACGCCGTGGGCGGCGTGCGCATCAGCGAACCGGCGGCCGACCTGGCCGTGCTGCTGGCCATCACCTCCAGCCTGCGCGGCAAGCCGCTGCCCAAGGGCTTCATCGCCTTTGGCGAGGTCGGCTTGGCCGGTGAAGTGCGCCCCGCCCCGCGCGGCCAGGAGCGGCTGAAGGAAGCCGCCAAGCTGGGCTTCAGCGTGGCCATCGTGCCCAAAGCCAACGCGCCCAAAAAGCCCATCGAAGGCCTGACCATCCACGCCGTGGAGCGGGTGGAGCAAGCGATGGAGGTGGTGCGGGGGCTGTAGCGGGCTCTGCGAAAATCCACCCCATGCAATTTCAAAAATACCTTGTTCCCGCTGGCGGCGTTGTTCTAGTAGCAGCCGCTTTTTACAGCTATGGCTGGGCCGGTGTGGCGGTGGCTACGGGGGGGGGGGTGATGTGGCTGTTGCTGCATTTCACCCGCACCATGCAGGTGCTGCAGCGTGCGTCGCGCCGACCTATCGGCACGGTGGCCAGTGCGGTGATGCTCAACGCCAAGCTGCAACCCGGCAAAACGCTGCTGCACGTGGTGGCCATGACCAAATCCCTGGGCGCGCTGCAGTCGGCCAAAGACACCCAGCCCGAGCTGTACCGCTGGACGGACGGTACCCAGTCGCACGTCACCTGTGAATTCAGTGGCGGCAAGCTGGTGCAGTGGACCCTGTTTCGCCCGCAGCAGCCAGACGCCTAACCCGTAAAATCATCCGTTACCCCCACGACTTCCACAGGAACCGCTATGTCCCCGCTACCCCCCTCGATGGCTGACCGCGACGGAAAAATCTGGATGGACGGCCAGATGGTCGATTGGCGCGACGCCAAAATCCATGTGCTGACGCACACCCTGCACTACGGTTGCGGCGCGTTTGAAGGCGTGCGGGCCTACAACACAGTCAACGGCCCGGCCATCTTCCGCCTGGAAGAGCACACCGAGCGCCTATTCAACAGCGCCAAGATCCTGCGCATGCAGATCCCGTTCACCACAGAACAAGTCAACGAAGCGCAAAAAGCGGTGATCCGCGAAAACAAGCTCGAAAGTGGCTACCTGCGCCCGCTGACCTGGATCGGCGACAAAAAACTGGGCGTCAGCCCCAAGGGCAACACCATCCACCTGATGGTTGCTGCCTGGCCCTGGGGTGCCTACCTGGGCGAAGAAGGCATGCAGCGCGGTATCCGCGTGAAGATCAGCAGCTACACCCGCCACCACGTCAACATCACCATGACCCAGGCCAAGGCGGTGAGCAACTACACCAACTCCATCCTGGCCAATATGGAAGCCACCGACGACGGTTACGACGAAGCCATGCTGCTGGACGCCAATGGCTTTGTCAGCGAAGGCGCGGGCGAAAACCTGTTCGTGGTCAAGGGCGGCGTGGTCTACACGCCTGACCTGTCGGCCGGTGCGCTGAACGGCATCACCCGCAACACCGTGTTCCACATCTGCAAAGATTTGGGCTTGGAAGTGGTGCAAAAGCGCATCACCCGCGACGAGGTGTACATCAGCGACGAGGCCTTCTTCACCGGTACGGCAGCCGAAGTCACCCCTATCCGCGAACTCGACCGCATCGAACTCGGCAGCGGTTCGCGTGGCCCGATCACCGAAAAAATCCAAACTGCGTTCTTTGACATCGTCAACGGCCGCAACCCCAAATACAGCCACTGGCTCACGAAAGTCTGAACATGTCCATCGAACTGCTAGCCAAAGACCTGAACGCCCAAGGCGGCGTGTACTGCCCCAGCCCCAAGGCGGACATGCAGCTGTGGAACAACCACCCCAAGGTCTACCTGGACGTGGCCCACACGGGCGAAGCCAAGTGCCCCTACTGCGGCACGGTGTACGCGCTGAAGGCGGGTGAACACTTCGGTGGTGGGCATTAAAAACATGGCGCTGAACCGCCGCTCGTCATTCCCGCGCAGGCGGGAATCCAGTACGACGCTCGCTGGAACCCCGCCTGCGCGGGGTTGACGGGAGCTTTATTGGCATTGGCTACTAACGCCCTCGTCATCGCCCCCCAGTGGATCGGCGATGCGGTGATGACCGAGCCGCTGATGCGCCGCCTGCAGGCGCGTGGCGAGCGCTTGACCGTGGGCGCGCTGCCCTGGGTGGCCCCGGTGTACCGCGCCATGCCGCAAGTGGCCGAGGTGATCGACTTGCCCTTTCAGCACGGCGGCCTGCAGTGGCAGGCGCGGCGCGCGGTTGCCGCGCAACTCAAAGGCCGGTTTGACGCGGCCTATGTGCTGCCCAATTCACTGAAAAGCGCGCTGTTGCCGTTCATGGCGGGCATCCCTAAGCGCATCGGCTACCGGGGCGAGGCCCGTATCGGCCTGCTGAACCAGCGCCTGGCCAACCCGCCGCGCGACAACCGCCCGCCGATGGTGGCGTTTTACTCCGCGCTGAGTGGTGAAACGGGCCTGGAACAAGACCGCCCGCAGTTGCAGCTCCCTACCGACCAGGTAGACCAAGCGCTGGCCGAGTTAGGCCTGCAACGTGGTAGCTACGCGGTGTTTGCACCGGGGGCCGAGTTCGGCCCCGCCAAACGCTGGCCCGCCGCCCACTTTGCCGCGCTGGCCCTGCAGCTGGACGTGCCGGTGCTGCTGCTCGGCTCTGGCAAGGAGCGGGCGCTGTGCGAAGAAATCGCCGCCCCCGTCAACGCCGCCCGTCCCGGCTGGGCGCTGAACTTCGCAGGAAAAACGACGCTAGCGCAGGCACTGTCTGCGATAGCAGCTACAAAATTGGTAGTAAGCAACGATTCCGGCCTGATGCACGTGGCGGCCGCTTTCGGCGTGCCGCAGGCCGCCGTTTATGGTTCCAGCAGCCCGCTGCACACCCCGCCACTGAATGACAAGGCACAGGTGCTGTGGCTCAAGAGCGATGCCGCCTACCAGCCACCGCTGGACTGCGCGCCCTGCTACCAGCGCGACTGCCCACTGGGCCACACCCGCTGCCTGGTGGACGTGACGCCCGCGCGGGTGCTAGCGGCTATTGCGCGGTAGGCAACAGTTGGTTAAGTAGGCTGCTAGCGCAGGTGGATTATGCGTGGACAGCTATTTAAACAATAGCAATCGGGTTTACAGGGCGAGCATCAATTTCAGGTTTTGCACCGCTGCGCCGCTGGCACCCTTGCCCAGGTTGTCGAGCCGTGCGATCAGCACCGCGTGGCGATGGGTTTCGTTGCTGAACACGCGCAGTTCCATCTTGTTGGTGTCTACCAGCGCCAGCGCATCCAGCTTGCCCGTGTCGCCTGGGGCTTCGACCGTGACCCATTCGCTGCCAGCGTAGTGCTGGGCCAGTGCGTCGTGCAGGTCTTGGCCGCTGGGCTGGCTGGGCAGCAGGTCCAGGTGCAGCGGCAACTGCACCAGCATGCCCTGGGCGAAGTTGCCCACGGAGGGCACAAAGATCGGGCGGCGCGTGAGGCCGGTGTAGCGCATGATTTCGGGTAGATGCTTGTGCTGCAGGCCCAGTCCGTAGATCTCAAACAGCGGTGCTTCGCCTTTTTCATAGGCTTCGATCATGCTGCGTCCGCCGCCCGAGTAGCCGCTGACGGCGGGCAGGGCCAGCGCCGCGTCGGGGTTCAGCAGGCCGGCATCCACCAGCGGGCGTATCAGCGCAATCGCACCAGTGGCGTAGCAGCCGGGGTTGCCCACGCGGTCGGCCTGGGCCACCGCGTCTTTTTGACCGGCCACCAGTTCAGGGAAGCCGAACACCCAGCCGGGTGCGGTGCGGTGGGCGGTGGAGGCGTCGATGATCTTGGGTTTTTTGCCGGGCAGGCTGTCGATCATGGCTACCGATTCGATGGCTGCGTCGTCGTGCAGGCAGAGGATGACCAGGTCCACCGTGGCCATCAGCGCGCGCTTGGCGGCGGGGTCTTTGCGCAGCTCGGGCGCGATGCTGACCAGCTCAATCTGCGGCATCAGTTGCAGGCGTTCGCGGATTTGCAGGCCGGTGGTACCGGCTTCGCCATCAATAAAGACTTTGGGCATGGGAAGAGACTTTGCGTAGGGGTTGGATGGGCGCTGTGTCAGTGAAAAGTCAGGTGTTGTGCGCTGCAACATGATACATTCGCGGGCTGACATTTCGCAGCCCCTAGTCTTCTATAAGACTGGCGGGCAAAATCCCATCCATTCCTGAGAGAGCCCTCATGAAGATTCACGAATACCAAGGCAAGGAAATCTTGCGCAATTTTGGTGTGCCAGTGCCGCGCGGCATCCCGGCATTCACGGTGCAAGAAGCGGTGGAAGCCGCCCAAAAACTCGGCGGCCCTGTGTGGGTGGTCAAGGCACAGATCCACGCGGGTGGCCGTGGCAAGGGCGGCGGCGTCAAGCTGGCCCGTTCGGTGGAAGAGGTCAAACAGCTGGCTACCGAGATTCTCGGCATGCAGCTGATCACGCACCAGACCGGCGCTGAGGGCCAAAAGGTCCGCCGCCTGCTGATCGAAGACGGCGCGGACATCAAAAAAGAATACTACGTTTCCGCAGTGACCGACCGTGCGACCCAAAAAGTCGCCTTCATCGTGTCCAGCGAAGGCGGCATGGACATCGAGGAAGTGGCCCATTCCACCCCCGAGAAGATCATCACCGAGTTTGTGGACCCTGCCACCGGCATGACTGACGAACAAGGCAAGAAGCTGGCCGACGCCATCGGCGTGCCTGCTGGTTCGTCCGCACAGGCTGTGGACGTGCTGCAAAAGCTGTACAAGATTTACATGGACACGGATGCTTCGCTGGTCGAAATCAACCCGCTGATCCTGGAAGGCAACGGCAACATCAAGGCGTTGGACGCCAAGTTCAACTTTGACCCGAACGCGCTGTTCCGCCACCCAGAAATCGTGGCTTACCGCGATCTGGACGAAGAAGACGCAGCCGAAGTCGAAGCCAGCAAGTTCGACCTGGCCTACATCAGCCTGGACGGCAACATCGGCTGCCTGGTCAACGGCGCTGGCTTGGCCATGGCGACGATGGACACCATCAAGTTGTACGGCGCCGAGCCTGCCAACTTCCTGGACGTGGGCGGCGGTGCCACCCCCGAGAAGGTCACCGAAGCCTTCAAGATCATGCTGAAGAATCCTGGCCTGAAAGCCATCCTCGTGAACATTTTTGGCGGCATCATGCGCTGCGACGTGAT
>CANFZJ010000226.1 GCA_947451445.1 Comamonadaceae bacterium | reverse complement strand
GCAGCCCCGAGACCACCACCGGCGGCAACGCGCTCAAGTTCTACGCCTCGGTGCGCCTGGACATCCGCCGCACCGGCACCATCAAAAAGGGCGACGACGCCATCGGCAACGAGACCAAGGTCAAAGTGGTGAAGAACAAGGTGGCCCCGCCCTTCAAGACGGCCGAGTTCGACATCCTGTTCGGTGAAGGCATCAGCCGCCACGGCGAAATCATCGACATGGGCGTAGAGGCCAAGGTCATCGAAAAGTCAGGCGCCTGGTACGCCTACAACGGCGAAAAAATCGGCCAAGGCCGCGACAACGCCCGTGAATTCCTGCGCGAAAACCCCGGCCTGTCGATCGAGATCGAAAACAAGGTGCGCACCTCGCTGGGCATCCCACTGGTCCCCGTGGTTGCCGAAGAGGCCAAAGAAGGCAAGAAAACCAAAGAAGCCAAGGCTGAGGCATAAGGGATGCAGAAATGCCAAAAACGGGGCATTGGCAATTTTTCATCCCTAAATAGGCCGTTTGCGCAGGTAGTACCTGCGTAAGTAGCTACTATTTAAATAGCACATGGCTTTTGCATCCGCCACCCTCAGCCTCAAAGGCCGCGCCCTGCGCCTGCTCAGTGGCCGCGAATATTCGCGCGCCGAGCTGGAGCGCAAGCTGGCGGCGGTTGAAGAAAGCCCGGGCCAGCTGGCCCAGGTGCTGGACGACTTGCAGGCCAAGGGTTTTATCAACGAGCAGCGGGTGGTCGATTCGGTGCTGTACCGCCGGGCCAGCAAGTTGGGCGCGGCGCGCATCCGCATGGAGCTGCAAAGCAAAGGGCTGGACCCCTCCGCCGTGCTGGACGCCGTGGCCAGCCTGCAAGCCACCGAGCTGGAGCGGGCCCGGGAGGTCTGGCGCAAAAAATTTGGCAGCCCGCCCATAGACGCCGCCGCACGGGGCAAGCAACAGCGGTTTTTATTGGCCCGAGGCTTCTCGTCAGACGCGGTGCGGCGGGTGGTGGCCGGGGCCGATGCATGGGCGGACGATGGCCTATCTATCCCCGATTGAGTAAATTCACACTATGCAAGCAAACACTTTCCACTTCGACAACAGCTACGCCCGCGCGCTGCCCGACTTCTACGCCCCGGTGCAGCCCGCGCAGGTACCCCAACCGGCCCTGGTCCAGCTGAACCACGCGCTGGCAGCCGAGCTGGGCTTGGACGGCGCTGCGCTGGACTCGCCCGAGGGCGCGGCCATCTTCGCGGGCAACACCGTGCCCTTGGGTGCGCAACCGCTGGCCCAGGCCTACGCGGGCCACCAGTTTGGCGGCTATTCGCCTCAGCTGGGCGATGGCCGGGCGCTGCTGCTGGGCGAGGTGATTGACGTGTTGGGTGCACGGCGCGACATCGCCCTCAAAGGCTCGGGCCGCACCCCGTTCTCGCGCGGCGGCGACGGCAAGGCCGCGCTGGGTCCGGTGCTGCGCGAATATGTGATGGGCGAGGCCATGCACGCCCTGGGCATCCCCACCACCCGCGCACTGGCGGCAGTGACCACCGGTGAAAAAGTCCGCCGCGAAGGCGCGCCCCCCGGTGCGGTGCTGGCCCGCGTGGCCGCCAGCCATATCCGCGTCGGCACCTTTCAGTTTGTGGCTGCGCAGGGCGACGCCGCCAAGGTGCAGCAGCTGGTGGATTACGTGATCGCGCGCCACTACCCTGAGGCCCATGACGCTGCGAACCCCGCGCTGGCGCTGTTCCAGGCGGTGTGCGAGCGCCAGGCCGCGCTGATTGCCCGCTGGATGTGCGTGGGCTTCATCCACGGCGTGATGAACACCGACAACATGACCCTGTCCGGCGAAACCATCGACTACGGCCCCTGCGCCTTCATGGACGCGTACGACCCGGCCACCGTGTTCAGCTCCATCGACACCCAGGGCCGCTACGCCTACGCCAATCAGCCCGGCATCGCCCGCTGGAACCTGGCCCGGCTGGCCGAATGCCTGCTGCCGCTGGTGGACGCCGACAGCGACCGCGCCGTGGCCCTGGTGACCGAGGTGCTGGACGTCTTCCCCGCCCGCTACCAGCAGCATTGGCTAGACGGCATGCGGCGCAAGCTGGGCCTGACCACCGTGCAGGACGATGATTTGGCGCTGGTGAACGACTTTCTGGCCCTGCTGGAAGCGCAAGCGGTGGACTTCACCCTGGCCTTTCGCGGCCTGGCCGACGGCAGCAGCCGTGCGCTGTTCAGTGCCCCCGCAGATTTCGACGCCTGGGCCGCCCGCTGGCAGGCCCGCCAGCCCGCCCTGTCCAAGCAAGTCAACCAGGCCAACCCGGTCTACATTCCGCGCAACCACCAGGTGGAAGCCGCGCTGGAAGCCGCCGTGCGCCACGCCGACTACGCGCCGTTCCAGCGCTTATTGGCCGTGTTGCAGCGCCCGTTCGACACCCAAGCCGATGCTGCGGCCTACGCGCTGCCCGCGACAACCGAGCAGGCGGCGGGCTACCAGACATTTTGTGGCACCTGATATTTGCTATTGAAAAAATAGCTGTCAGCGCCGGTTCCACCTAGGCTAGCAGCCTAAAACATCACTAATTTTCTTTAAGCCAGCCGCTGGTCTGTCGAAGGCCGTTTCCACAGGTTGATCCCGCCGTCCACCGCATGCTGGTCAATCGCGGCCAGCTCTTCGGGGCTGAAGCTCAGTTGCTTGAGCGCCCCGACCAGCTCGGTGATTTGCTCGGGGCGGCTGGCGCCGATCAGGGCGCTGGTCATGCGCGGGTCGCGCAGCACCCAGGCGATGGCCATTTGCGCCAGGCTTTGGCCACGGGCCAGGGCCATGTCGTTCAGGGCGCGCACGTGGGCCAGGTTTTGCTCGCTCAGATGCTCGCTTTTGAACGATCCGCCGCCGGGCTGGTTGATGCGGGCGCTGGCCGGGATGCCGTTCAGGTACTTGTTGGTCAGCAGGCCCTGGGCCAGCGCGCTGAAAGCGATGCAGCCCATTCCGTTGTCTTCCAGTGCGTCCAGCAGGTCTTCTTCGATCCAGCGGTTCATCATGCTGTAGGACGGCTGGTGGATCAGGCAGGGCACGCCCATCTGCTTGAGGATGGCGGCGGCTTCGCGGGTTTTACCGGCCGAGTAGCTGGACACGCCCACGTACAGCGCCTTGCCCTGCTGCACGGCGCTGGCCAGCGCACCCATGGTTTCTTCCAGTGGGGTGTCGGGGTCGAAGCGGTGCGAATAGAAGATGTCCACGTAGTCCAGACCCATGCGCTGCAGGCTTTGGTCCAGGCTGGCCAGCACGTATTTGCGGCCACCGCCGCCCTGGCCGTAGGGGCCGGGCCACATGTCGTACCCGGCTTTGCTGGAGATGACCAGTTCGTCGCGGTAGGGGCGGAAGTCGCGCCGCATGTGCTCGCCAAAGTTGGTTTCGGCGCTGCCGTAGGGCGGGCCGTAGTTGTTGGCCAGGTCGAAGTGGGTGATGCCCGCGTCAAACGCGGTGTGCAGCATGGCGCGCTGGGTGGCCAGCGGCGTGGTGTCGCCAAAGTTGTGCCACAGGCCCAGGGTGATGGCGGGCAGCTGCAGGCCGCTGCGGCCACTGCGGCGGTACTGCATTTTGTCGGCGTAGCGGTCGGCTGCGGCGTGGTAAGTCATGGCGTGTCTCCGGTGGCTGTTTTTGGGGGGCGAACCGGCATTCTAGGGAGGATCACGCAACTTTGTGCGGGCTGCGCACTATGCCATCTAACCCGCGTCAGAAGGGCAGTTCAATCACAAAGCAGGCCCCGCCGCCCTCAACGCCTTCGCAGCGTACGCTGCCGCCGTGGCGCTCGGCGATGGACTTGACCAGGGCCAGGCCCAGGCCAACGCCGCCGTTGGTTTCACTGGCGCCGGGCAGGCGGTAGAAGGGTTCGAAGATGCGCTCGCGCAGTGCGACGGGCACGCCGGGGCCGTGGTCGAACACGCGCAGCACGGCAAACCGGCCTTGCCGCTGCAGGGTGGCGTGGACCTCGCCGCTGGTGTAGCGGCGGGCGTTTTCCAGCAGGTTGCGCACGGCACGGCGCAGCAGCTTGGTGACGCCTTGCACGTCAAAGTGGGGGCTGCTGCCGTCGCCGGGTTCGATGTCAAAACCGGCATCCAGCCGGGCGCATTCTTCGGCCACCAGGCCGATCAGGTCGACTTCTTCGACCGTGCCCAGGTCGGCCTCTTTGGCGTCCAGGCGGCTGGCCAGCAGGATTTCATCGACCAGCTGGTCCAGCTCGGCGATGTTGCGGTTGATCTCGTTTTTGAAGTTGGGCGAGGGGCTGGAGCCCATCAGCTCAATCCCCATGCGGATGCGGGTCAGCGGGGAGCGCAGCTCGTGCGATGCGTTGGCCAGCAGCGACTTTTGCGACTGCAGCAGGGTGGTGTGCGATGCGACCAGGGTTTCGATGCGCTCGGCGGCGGTGTTGAAGCGCTGCGCCAGTTGCCCGGCCTCGTCGTTGCCCTGGATGGGCACGCGCACCGACAAATCGCCCGCGCCCCACTGTTCCACGCTGCGCTGTAGCAACTCCAAGCGCCGGGTCAGCCCCCGGATGATGGGGTACATGGCCAGTGCCATGGCCAGGCCCACCAGGCCCAGGGTCCAGAAGAAGCCGAAGGGGGCCCGCATCCAGCCGGTGTGCGGGGGGCGGGGCAGGTGCACCAGCAGGCGCTGGCCGTCTTGCATCAGCACCACGAATTCGGGGCCGCGCCGGGCCGCGTCTTCGGCGGGCGGGGTGGCGTCGCCGTCGTCGTCGTCGTCGTCCGGGGCGGCTGCGGTACTGGCGGCGCTGGCGGGTGGGGGGGCTGGGCGGTCGCTGTCGGTGCTTTGTCCGCGCCAGCGGCGGGACGATGTACCGGTGCCGATGACTTCACCGGCCCGGTTGCGCACCTCTACGCGGTGCAGCGGCGGCTCGGAGGCCAGCCGCCAAGCGGTACCGACCAGCAGCGTCAGCACCGCCACTGCCAGCAGCACGGCCAGCCAGATGCGTACATACAGCCGTTGGAACAGCTTGGGGAGGGAGGGGGGCATGGCTAAACGGGCTTAACGGTGAGCCACTGCAGTGTTCCACATGCCTAGTCTTGCTGCTTGGCGAACACGTAGCCTGCGCCGCGCACGGTGACGATGCGGCGCGGGTTTTTGGGGTCGGTTTCGATGGCGGCGCGGATGCGGCCCATGTGCACGTCGATGGAGCGGTCAAACGCCTCCAGTTCGCGGCCCCGCACGGCTTCCATGATCTGGTCGCGGGTCAGCACTCGGCCGGCGCGCTCGGCCAGCGTGACCAGCAGGTCGAACTGGTAGCTGGTCAGGTCGCAGGGCTGGTTGGCCACGGACACGGCGCGGGCGTCGCGGTCGATCTCCAGCGTGCCAAAGCGCAGCACCTTGTTGGTGGTGGCCGGGCCTTCGGTGCGGCGGCGCAGGATGGCGCGGATGCGGGCCAGCAGCTCGCGCGGCTCGAAGGGCTTGGGCAGGTAGTCGTCGGCGCCCATCTCCAGGCCGATGATGCGGTCCATGGGGTCGCCCTTGGCGGTCAGCATGAGGATGGGAATCTGCGCCATGGCGGTGGG
>CANFZJ010000225.1 GCA_947451445.1 Comamonadaceae bacterium | reverse complement strand
GGATTTGATGCTGCTGATCCAGCTCTGCGCATGCTGGCGCAGGCCGTGACGCTCCAGCAGGCCGATCACTGCCAACGGCAGCAGGATGATCAGCGGCAGATTGCGCGTCTTGATAAAGCCCGTACCAATGGTGGCCAGGATTTTGTCGAGGGGAAAACCGGCGGCAAATGCCGTACCGAGGGCCGTGACGACCACGACCAGCATCGGGTTAAACCGCAGGACAAAGCCCACGATGATGATGGCCACCCCGATCAGGGGCCACAGATTGACAGCACTTTGCATACGCATCCTTGGTTAAGTAGATCCACACACCCATGCAACGCAACTTACATGCCAGTTAAATGAACAACTATTGCACTATTGTGTGGCGTTTCATTATTTATTGTTCAACAATTTAATGATTGTGACCAACAATGGTGCCAGCAGCACTACTGAAAAACCCTCGCTTTGTCCCTGTTGCTGTGCCATGGGTGCGCGCATCGCCAGTACCATCGGTGCATGCAACCAGAACCCGCCAGCCCCCAAACCCTGAACGACCGCACGGCCGAGCGGATCCGCCAAAAGATCATGCAAGGCGCGTTTACGCCCGGCCAGCGCCTGTCGGAAGCAGCGTTGAGCGAAAGCCTGGAGATATCGCGCAACACCTTGCGCGAGGTGTTCCGGCTGCTGACCAAGGAAGGCCTGCTCAAGCACGAGCCCAACCGGGGCGTGTTTGTGGCCATTCCCAGCATTGCGTCCATCATCGACATCTACCGCGTGCGCCGCCTGATCGAATGCCAGGCCCTGGCCCAGGCCTACCCGCGCCACCCGGCCAAAAAGCACCTGCGCGAAGCCGTGGAAATGGCCCAGCGCTACCGCGATGCCAGCGACTGGCAAGGCGTGGGCACCGCCAATATGGAGTTCCACATGGCCGTTGTGGAGCTGGCCGACAGCGAACGCCTGAACGTGATGTTCTCCCACGTGCTGGCCGAGCTGCGGCTGGCCTTTGGCCTGCTCAACGACCCCGAGTTTCTGCACATGCCGTATGTGGAGATGAACCTGAACATCCTGCAACTGTTTGAAGCAGGCAAGCTGCAGGAAGCGGCGGCGGCGCTGAACGACTATTTAGTGCATTCCGAGCGCATCGTGCTGGCGGTGTATGCGCGGCGGATCTCAGACGGAGGGACGGGACGGTAGGTTTTTCGCAGTTGCATTTGCGTATAAAAACACCGCCTAGCGCACGCAGAATGTGCGCAGACAGCTATTAATAATATAGCAACCTCAAACGATCAGCCTACGTGCGCAGGGCACGTCCTGTCGTCCCGTCTTCCACAGGGTGAAGACGGGCCATCTCCGCCTCGAACAGTGCCAGCCCCGCGTCCAGAGTGCCCCGGCTACGGAAGTGGCGGTGGGCCCGGTTGTACCAATTCTCCGCATCTTCCAGGTCACCCTCTTCCAAGTGCAGGATGCCATGTAGCTACCACTTCATTTCGCCCTTATTCACTTTCGCGCCAATGTCGAGCACCATAGCGCCCCCGTTTGCAGGAAAAGCCTTGTTCATGGCCTCGATCAGCTCGGCGCTGTTCTTGCTGCTGGCCAGGTTTTTTTCAAACGTTTGCAGATAGGCCGTGGTGAAGCGGATGCTGCTGGCATCCAGGGGGGCTCCCGCCTGCATATGGCCGGGTACAACGATGGCTGGCTGCAATGCAGCCATCTCATTCAACTGGGCTATCCAGGCGCTGCGCTCCGCCACGGTTTGGGTGTCTGCCGTCCACACATGCAATTGGCCGAATACGCCAATGTTGCCGACCACCGCCTTGATCGACGGAATCCAGGCGTAAGGACGGTGCGCCAGCAAACCTGTGGTGCCGCGGATCTCGATCTTCTCGCCCTCCAGCGTCAAACTATTGCCCTCAATAGCATGGGGCAGCACGGGCGTACGCGGGGCATTGGCCCCCATCTTGGGAGCCCAGAATGCCAGCTTGCCTGCATGCTTGGCAGTGAGCTTGGCCAGCACGGCGGGTGTGGTCACCACATCGGCCTGCGGGAAGATTTCTTTCAGGGCCTCCACGCCGAAGTAGTAGTCGGGGTCGGCCTGGCTCACGTAGATGGTGGTGAGCTGCTTGCCGCTGTCGAGCACATTGGCGGCAATGCGCAGGGCGTCGGCGCGGGTGAAACCGGCGTCAATCACCATGGCTTCCTTCTGGCCATAGACCAGCGTGGAATTAACGTTGAAGCTGTTGCCGTCGGCGTTGTACACCTTGACGGTAAGGGCCTGCTGCGCGTGGGCTGCGCTGAAGGCAATGGCGATGGAAGCGGCGACGAGAGTGGTACGGATCATGGTGAAGTCCTGTGGTTGAAAGGCACGCTGAGTAGCGCTGAGGCGTACTTTAGTTTTAATAAGCGCGCAGATAAACCCGATAATCCGGCCATATTTATTTCATAAATAGACCGAATCATGGACAGATTGACTGCAATGGAAGTGTTTGTAGAGGTGGCCCACAGCGGCAGCTTCAGTGCCACAGCCGACAAGCTGGACATGTCCCGTGCCATGGTCACCCGCTACGTGGCGGAGCTGGAGCAATGGCTGGGCGCACGCCTATTGCAGCGCACCACCCGCAGTGTGACCCTCACGGATGCGGGTGAAAGCTGCCTGCGTCGCAGCCAGCAAATGCTGGCGCTGAAGGAAAACGTAGAAGAAGAAACCACCGTGGAGGGCAGCGAGCTGCGCGGCCAGCTGCGACTGACCTGCAGCATATCTTTTGCCTATGCGCAGATGGCGGCGGCGATAGCCGACTTTTGTATGCAGCACCCCAAACTGAAAGTGGACCTCAACGCAAGCGAAAGCGCGCTGAACCTGGTGGAGGCGCGCATCGACCTGGCCATCCGCATCAGTGCGGAGCCCGACCCCATGCTGGTTGCGCGGCCACTGGCACCGTGCGCATCGGTGCTGGTCGCGTCTCCGGCCTACCTGGCCCGCCACGGTAGGCCCCAGATGCCGGCCGACCTCAGCGCACACCGCTGCCTGAGCTATGCCAACTTTGGCAAAAGTACCTGGTACCTCCACCGAGGGGCGGAGCACCAGCAAGTGGGCGTGGCAAGCCAGTTCAGCGCCAATGAGTCCACCGCCCTGCTGCAGGCAGCACTGGCTGGCGCCGGCATCGCCCTGCAGCCCACTTACCTGGCCAACCCCCACCTAGCCACCGGAGCCCTGCAAGCCGTTCTACCGCAATGGGCGCTGCCAACAATGACCATTTACGCCCTCTACCCTTCGCGCAAAAACCTCCCGCCTGCAGTACGTACCTTGGTGGACTTTCTGGTGCTGCGCTTTGCTACCGTGGCTTGGTAAGCGCCGACGGCATATTCCTTGAACGAAGGCTCATCCGTCAGGTGGATGCACGCCAGTGACTGCTCCGCGCTAGCGAAACTGCGCAGCGTCTGCACCAGCCCCTTGCGCCGGTTTGCCACGCCACGCATGCCCAGCGCCAAACTTGGTTGCAGCAAGTGGGCACCATGTTTGCGGCCTAATGGCAGTTACGCCAAGCAAAAAACCCATAAAAAAGCCGCGCAGCCCTTGTGGAATCTGCGCGGCCAGCTACTGAAACAGTAGCATTTTCAGGCAATCGGCTTACTTGCGTGCTGGCGGCACATCCGTGCAGCTGCCGTGCGCAATCTCCGCCGCCATGCCGATGCTTTCGCCCAGCGTGGGGTGCGGGTGGATGGTCTTGCCAATGTCGATGCAGTCCGCGCCCATCTCAATCGCCAACGCCACTTCGCCGATCATGTCGCCCGCATGCGTGCCGACCATGCCGCCGCCGAGGATCTTGCCGTGGCCGTGGGCTTCGGGGGAATCGTCAAACAGCAGCTTGGTCACGCCCTCGTCGCGGCCATTGGCGATGGCGCGGCCAGAGGCGTTCCAAGGGAACAGGCCCTTTTTGACCTTGATGCCCTGGGCCTTGGCCTGGTCTTCGGTGAGGCCAACCCAGGCCACTTCGGGGTCGGTGTAGGCCACGCTGGGGATCACGCGGGCGTTGAAGGCGGCGGCTGCCAGCTCTTTGTTGCCTTGCAGTTCACCGGCGATGACTTCGGCCGCCACATGGGCTTCGTGCACCGCTTTGTGGGCCAGCATGGGCTGGCCGACGATGTCGCCGATGGCGAAGATGTGCGGCACGTTGGTGCGCATTTGGATATCGACGTTGATGAAACCGCGGTCGGTGACAGACACGCCGACTTTGTCTGGGAGAAAATGAAAAACTTGATTTCAGCGCTACTATCGACCTGTAACCAAACATCGCCCTCCCATCTAAATAATCCTCCGGCTTAACGGAACAGAACTATCTCCACGATGTCTTTGGATTTATTCGACAAGCAGGCATTTCTGAATGCGGTTACTTCCGCCGAAAAGCCCGTAGCTTTCCTCGTTGGGTCACCGTTATCCTGGGATGCATCTGGCGGTGTCGTAGGGGTCGACGGCATGTGTGAATTCATCCGTGGAATTGTCAAAATCCGAAAGCCAACTGCGCTATCTACTTTTGAGGAAACGATCCGAGGCAAGTCCGGTCCCGATCTTTACCAAATGGCTCTGCGCTGGCTGCAATCCAACGTAAACCAGTCGGCGGTAAACCAAGTAATCAGGGACGCGGTGCTTGGCGCGCGCAAATCTGTAGCCATTAAGGAATTCGCAGACGATGGCAACCCAGCAGACTGGCTCATTCCTGCTGGCACGACGCAGTTGGCAGAACTGGTCTGCGGTTATTCCGACAAGTTTCCTGGCCCGATTCTGACGACAAACTTCGACCCACTCATGTCTCTAGCGATACGGGCACGTGGTGACAATGTCCACCGGCGAATCGTAGACGGCGATGGCAATCTTGGTCGAACAGCAGAGCACGATACAGGCACTCGTGTGGTGGCTCACCTGCATGGGTACTGGCGAGCTGGCGATACCCTTCACACGCCTGCCCAGCTCAGCGCTGCCCGCCCGAAGCTCAAAACTTCACTTCAGTCCATCCTCCGTCAGAAAACGCTGGTGGTTGTGGCCTACAGCGGTTGGGATGACGTATTCACCACTGCCTTGGCGGATCTCCTACACGATGAAGAGGCCGAACTCGATGTCGTCTGGTGCTTCAGAGAGATAGATCAAGCATCAGTAGCGGCTCACTACGCGCGCCTGATCAAAAATATGCAGCCCGCCATCGCGCGCGGTGTATTTCGAGCTTACGGTGGCGTGGATTGTCATTCCATCTTCGGGGAGATCAGTGTCGAAATGGAGGCCGCCGCCTCCGCTTGCGTAGCCCCTGCCAGAAAAGCCCTCGTAGCACCCCCTGCGCCCCCCTCCGCCCGCGCAAAAAAACTGTACGGACGTGAGGCTCAAATTAAGGGATTAATCCAAAAAAGCCAGTCCACGCACGTAGTTGCCCTCTACGGTATGCGTGGCAACGGCAAAAGCGAATTGATACAAGCGTTGCTTCAAAACGCGCCATTCAACAGCTTGGGGCACCCCTTGCGTATCTCCGCACACCCGGACTACACAGCAGCAGACCTGTTTCGACAACTTGCACCGCTGTTGGGTGAAACAGCTGACAACCCTGT
>CANFZJ010000224.1 GCA_947451445.1 Comamonadaceae bacterium | reverse complement strand
GGGGCGCTGCGTAAGTCCTAACCCTTCTTCATAGTTGACCAGAGGAGCCATTCCATGAAACTCAAACCCATTGCCCAGGCTGTCGGCCTGTCTCTTTTGCTGGCTTCCGCTGCCCAGGCCCAGGTGTCTGACGGGGTGGTCAAAATCGGCGTGCTGACCGACCTGTCCGGCACCTATTCCGACCTGGCGGGCCCCGGCGCGGTGCTGGCCACCAAGATGGCGATTGACGACTTTGTGGCGGCTGAAAAGCCCAGCTTCAAGGTGGAAATGGTCGCTGCCGACCACCAGAACAAGGGCGATATTGCCGCCAACAAAGCCCGTGAATGGGTGGAGCGCGACAAGGTGGACGTGCTGACCGAGCTGGTCACCAGCTCCACCGCGCTGGCGGTCCAAAAAATCGGCAAGGAAAAGAACAAGCTGGTGCTGATCAACGGCGCGGGCTCCACCGCCATCACCAACGAGGCCTGCAACGACGTGACCGTGCACTGGGCCTACGACACCTTCGCGGTAGCCAACGGCACGGCCAAAGCCGTCACCAAGGCGGGCGGCAAGAAATGGTTCTTTCTGACGGCCGACTACGCCTTTGGCCACGCGCTGGAAAAAGATGCCTCCGACGTGGTCAAGGCCAATGGCGGCGAGGTGGTGGGCGGTGTGCGGCACCCGTTCCCTACCTCGGACTTTTCGTCCTTTCTGCTCAAAGCCCAGTCGTCGGGCGCACAGATCATTGGCTTGGCCAACGCAGGCGGCGACACCATCAACTCGATCAAGCAGGCGGCTGAATTTGGCATTACCGGCAAGCAGCAGCTGGCCGGTTTGCTGATGTTCATCACCGACATCCATTCCCTGGGCCTCAAAACCACCCAGAACATGTACCTGACCGAAGGCTTTTACTGGGACCTGAACGACCAGACCCGGGCCTGGTCCAAGCGCTTCTTTGACCAACACAAGCGCATGCCCACCATGGTGCAGGCGGGGCAGTATTCGTCCACCATGCACTACCTGAAGGCGGTCAAGGCCATCAACAGCGACGACACCGCCAAGGTGATGGCGCAGATGAAGAAGACCCCCGTGAACGATTTCTTCGCCAAGAACGGCAGCATCCGCGACGATGGCCGCATGGTGCACGACATGTACCTGATGCAGGTCAAGACCTCGGCTGAGTCGAAGACGCCGTGGGACTACTACAAGGTCAAAGCCACCATTCCGGCGGCCGAGGCCTTCCAGCCGCTGTCGGCATCGCGCTGCCCGCTGGTTAAGAAATAGCTGCCTTACTCCCTCTCCCGCGCGCGGGAGAGGGTTGGGGTGAGGGTGGATGTAGCCCAACGCACTGCAGGAATCGGGGAGCCCTCACCCTAGCCCTCTCCCGGAGGGAGAGGGGACAAGGCAGGGGTATCAAGAACTAATTGAGAGGAAAGCCCACCGTGGAAATATTCGGCATACCGTCACCGGCCTTTTTCGGCCAGCTGCTGTTGGGGCTGATCAACGGCTCGTTCTACGCCATTCTGAGCTTGGGCCTGGCCATCATTTTTGGCCTGCTCAACATCATCAACTTTGCCCACGGGGCGCAGTACATGGTGGGTGCATTTGTCGCCTGGCTGGCCTTTACCTACCTGGGCATTAATTACTGGGCGGCGTTGGTGCTGTCGCCGCTGGTGGTGGGGCTGGTAGCAGTGGCCATCGAGCGGTTGATGCTGCGCCACCTGTACAAGCTGGACCACCTGTACGGCCTGCTACTCACTTTTGGCCTGGCCTTGATCGCCGAGGGGGTTTTCAAGAACTATTTCGGCGTGTCTGGCCAGTCGTATGAGGTACCCGAGCTGTTGCAGGGCGGCTTCAACCTGGGCTTTATGTACCTGCCGATCTACCGTGCCTGGGTGGTGGTGGCTGCGCTGACGGTGTGCTTCAGCGCCTGGTACGCCATTGAGCGCACCAGCCTGGGGGCTACCTTGCGTGCCGCCACCCAGCGGCCCGACCTGGTGCAGGCCCTGGGCATCAATGTGCCGGTGTTGCTGACGGCGACCTACGCCGTGGGGGCGGCGCTGGCCGCTTTTGCCGGGGTGCTGGCCGCGCCGATCCAGCAGGTGAACCCGGTGATGGGCTCGAACCTGATCATCGTGGTGTTTGCGGTGGTGGTGATTGGCGGCATGGGCTCGATCTTGGGCTCCATCCTGACTGGGCTGGGCCTGGGCGTGGTGGAGGGGCTGACCAAGGTGTTCTACCCCGAGGCATCTGCCGTGGTGATTTTTGTGGTGATGGTGCTGGTGCTGCTCGTCAAACCCGCTGGCCTGTTTGGCAAGCAAGCCTGAAAGTTTTCGTATGTCTTCTTCTATTGCCGCGTCTGAACGCAAGCGCACTGTGTGGATGTTTGCCGGGCTGGTGGTGGTCGGCTCCATTGCGCCGTTTGTGCTGTACCCCACGTTTTTGATGAAGGTGCTGTGCTTTGCGCTGTTTGCCTGCGCGTTCAACCTGCTGCTGGGTTTTGCCGGGCTGCTGTCGTTTGGCCACGCGGCCTTTTTTGGTGGTTCGGCCTACGTCACCGGCTACCTGTGCCGCGACTTGGGGCTGTCGCCCGAGCTGGGCCTGCTGGCGGGTGCGGTGTTTGGCGGCGTACTGGGGGCCATGTTTGGCTGGGTGGCGATCCGCCGCGCCGGTATTTACTTCGCCATGATCACCCTGGGGCTGGCCCAGCTGGTGTACTTCATGGCGGTGCAGTTCCGCTTTACCGGCGGTGAGGACGGGCTGCAGGGCATTCCACGCGGCAAGCTGTTTGGCGTGGTGGACATGTCGGACAACATCGCCATGTACTTTTTTGTGTTTGCGGTGTTCCTGGCCGGGTTTTGGCTGATTCACCGCACCATCCATTCGCCGTTTGGGCAGATTTTGAAAGCCATTCGGGACAACGAGCCGCGCGCCACCTCGCTGGGCTACAACGTGGACCGGTTCAAGCTGCTGGCGTTCGTCATTTCGGCCACCCTGGCCGGGCTGGCCGGGGCGATGAAGTCGCTGGTGTTTCAGCTCGCCTCGCTGGCCGATGTGCACTGGCACACCTCGGGCCAAGTGGTGTTGATGACACTGCTGGGCGGCCTGGGCACCATCCTCGGCCCGGTGGCCGGGGCCATCACTATCGTCAGTCTGGAGGACTTGTTGGCCGACAAGGTGGGCTCGTGGGTCACGGTCATCATGGGCAGCATCTTTGTGGTCTGCGTACTGCTGTTCCGCCGGGGTGTGGTGGGCGAGATCGGGGCCTTGTTCGGCAAGAAGCCGGCGGCGGGGCCCGCAGGTCATTGACATGGAATGCTCCTGTTTTTGATATCAAAAACAGGAGCTGCTTGCGCTTATTGGATAAGCACAAGGGCCTTATTTCATGTCTGAAAAATAGGCCTTATTCCAACAATTCAGGCTCGGCCTCCACTAGGCCCTCGTACAAACTTTCAAACGCGTGCAAAGCGCCTTCGGGCTTGCCGATCTGGCTGTGCGTGTGGCGTGCCGTGGCCTCGTCAATCGGCTGGGGCGTGCCCGCGGCTTCGGCCAGCAGCTGGGTGTGGCAGGCGTTGTCCAGGGCGATGTACCACCAGGCGGCGGCTTCCACCGTAGGCCCGGCGCTCAGGATGCCGTGGTTCTTCAAGATTGCGCCTTTGCGGTCGCCCAGCGCTTTGGCAATGCGTAGGCCCTCGCTCTCGTCCACCACCATGCCGGTGAAGTCGTCGAACAGGGCTACATCGTCGTGGAACACGCAGGCATCTTGCGTCAGCGTGTCCAGTTTGCGGCCCAGGGTGGACCAGGCTTTGCCGTAGGTGGAGTGGGTATGGGCGGCAGCGACGATCTTAGGGTTGTGCTCGTGGATGGCGGCGTGGATGGCAAATGCGGCCTTGTTCAACGGTCGGTTACCGATGACGGTTTCACCTTTGCTGTTGACCAGCAGCAGGTCGGACACCTTGATGCGCGAGAAGTGCACGCCCAGCGGATTGACCCAGAAGTGGTCGCTCAGCTCCGGGTCACGTGCGGTGATGTGCCCGGCCAGGCCCTGGGCAAAGCCAAAGCGGGCAAACAACCGAAAGGCCCCGGCCAGGCGTTCCTGCCGGTGGCGGCGCTCGGCGGCGATGCTGGTGCGCGGGGGAATGGGGTCGAACCAGAACTTTTGCTGCGGCTGCGGATTGAGTTGCAGGGCGTTGCGGTCAATGGATAAAACGGCGCTCATGGGGTTCCTTGAAAAATTAAGCGGATTGGCGTAACAGGTTGTCAAAGCGGCGGTCCCACAGCGGGCGCACGGCAGCCGGGCCGTCCAGCACGCCCAGCTTCAGAAAGGTGTCGGCCACGTCCTGGTGGCTGCGCAGCACGGTCTCGTCCACGGCGGCCAGGCTGTAGTCGCCGCTGCGGCGGTTGAACAGCTCCACCAGGTCGCCCACGGGCACCCGGGTCTCGGCGGACTGGGCCTGGGCATAGGCCAGGTAGTGGGTGTTGATCCAGGCAAAAGACTTCTGCAGGCGCTGCAGCAGATCGCCGATGGCGGCGCTGCGCGGTGCGTCGTCCAGCGTGCGTGGGTTGGCGTAGATGGGGAAGTTGCCCGACAAATAGCCCACCGCTGTCTTGATGGTGCGCGCGCCATACTGGGTGCGGGCGAGTTGGCCGTTGTAGCCGTAAATGGCCCAGGCATCCAGGTCGCCTCGGGCAAAAGCCGACAAACCATCGGCGGGCGACAGGCTGACCGCGTCGATATCGCCAAACGACAGCCCGGCCTCGGCCAATTGCTTGGCCAGGTAGTAGTGCGCGGTGGTGGCCCGCACGTAGCCGATGCGTTTGCCCTTGAAGTCGGCGATGCTGCGGATGGGCGCATCCTTGCGGGCCAGCGTGGCCTGGTTGTTCAGGTCCTCGTGGGTGACAGCGACGAAGCGCACGCTGGCTTTTTGCCGCGCGGCAAACACCGCCGGAATCTCGCTGCCCGAGCCCAGGTCCAGCGCATCGCCGTTGATGGCTTCAATGTGCAGCACGCCGTTGTTGAACTCGCGCCAGTCGATCTTGTACGGCGTATCGGCCTGGCCCGAAGCCTGCAGCAGTGGCCGCCACAGGCCTTTGTAGGTGCCCACGCGCAGCGTCACGCCGCGCAGGTCTAGGGACGTGGAGGGCGCGGCTTGCGCGGCCAAGCTACTGAGGGCAGCCGTGGCCAGCAGCCATTGGCGGCGGGTGAGGTTTGGGTTTTGCATGGCCTGTACCGTACCCAGCGTCCGGGCGCTTGCCAACGTAGAAAAGCAAGCTTGCATATCTGGAATGCGTCGTTGGGGCAGGCGGCGTTGTTGGCTACCTTCGCCACATGACTATTTCATTTCCCTCCCTTTCGCGCCGCCAATGGCTGCAACGTTCCGCAGTGCTACCGGCTGTCGGCTTTCTTCCCCACTGGACCGCTGCCCAGACACCGACCGCCTTGGTCCTGGGTGACCAGGCCGGTGGCCTGCGGGCCCTGTTTGAAGCTTCCAAGGCGCTGGACGGCGCACCCTTTGCCTGGCGCTGGGCCAACTTCCAGGGCGCGGCCCCGCTGTTTGAAGCCCAGCGCAGTGGCGCGGTAGACACAGCCATGGCGG
>CANFZJ010000223.1 GCA_947451445.1 Comamonadaceae bacterium | reverse complement strand
TGTGTAAGCGCACAGCGAAGGCACCTTGTTGAGGCGGCCGCTTTCTTGCAACATTGTGTCCACATCAATCCATCGTAGACGCAATGCTCAAGACTCATACATCTCAAGGTACGCAGTGCGACGCACCAAGCGCACGTACTCGCACGATACCAAAGCCGCATTGCTGGCAGCTTGCAGTAAGCGCGCGGCGAACCCATCTTGAATGCACCACTTGAAGCGGGCATCGTCTCGACGATGGAGGATCGTGGAGACTATGGAACAAACCTTTAATCAAAACCGCCCACGGCGGCGTGAGTACAGCCAGTAATTCAAGACAGAGGTACTGGCCCGTTGTCTGTGTCCAGCGTAGTCGCTGTGGCCCTGGCGCAGGGCCTGCACTCGAACATACTGCACCTCTGGATCCGGGAGCAGCGAGAGAGGCAAAGATCGGCACCGCCTGCATTCGTGTTTTTGCCGATGCACACTACCCCGTGCGTTCCCGCACTGGAGCCGATCTCCGCCGGGCGTCCTGCGCCTGCCGACGGGTCGCTCTTGTCGGAGGGGCATCTGTAGATTCAGCGTGGCGAACTGCTGGTGCGCTTGTAATGTCCGTTGTCGCAATGCGCGGCACTCCTGTGTGAGCTCTTGCGATGATCCGCATCGACGCAGCCTGGCTAGCCACCGCCCCGCTGGACATGCAAGCCGGCACCGACACGGCGCTGGCCCGGGTGATTACTGTCTTCGGCGCCGCCCATCCCCACCCGGTTGCCTACGCAACGTGCTAGCCAAATCGACGACCTCCTGCCGCATCGCTGAACGCCATAAATCTAAAAACCATCAACAGTCAACCTGTGTTGGCCAGCGGCTTACCAACCATCACCGATTGCTGGAGCCCATCGGATACATCCCGTCTACAGAAGCTGAGGCAGCCTACTATAGGCAACTCGCCAATCGGGCCTCCACGGTGGCAGTTTGACTTAACCCAACGGGCCGCTACGAAACCCGGGGCGGTTCGCTTTTACGATGGAGTCGAATGAACGGTACGTGTTTTAGGCCGGGTACACCGCGCCCAGCACCCGTGCGCCGTGGGCGCCAGTGACGCTGGCCAGGTTGCCGGGCAGCCCTAGCAGGGTCTGGCGTGCCAGCCAGGCAAAGGCCGCGGCCTCGACCTGCAGGGGGGGGAGGCCGTGCGCAGCAGATGACTGCACCGCCACGGTCGGCAGGGTTGCTTGTAGGCGCTGCATTAAATAGCCGTTCAGTGCACCGCCGCCACATACGATTAATGCATTGCTATCTTTTGCATAGCTACTTGTGCAGCTGGCTATTGCGCTAGCGGTTAACTCTGTCAATGTAGTCTGTACATCCACAGGGGGAAGGTTGGCGAAGTTGCCGAGCTGTGCGGCTAGCCAGGGTGGGTTGAATAGGTCGCGTCCTGTGCTTTTGGGCGGGACTTTGGCTAGATACGGTTCTGCCAGTAATTGCGCCAGCAGGGCTGGCTGTACCGTGCCGCTGGCCGCCCACGCGCCATCTGCGTCATAGGGTAGGCCCGTGTGTTGCTGACACCAATAGTCCATCAGCGCGTTGCCTGGGCCACAGTCAAACCCGAGGATGGTTCCCTGGCCCAATACGCTGAGGTTAGAGATGCCGCCGATATTTACGACCGCCACAGGCGCGTCGGCTTGGCCAAATACCTGCTGGTGGAAGGCCGGCACCAGCGGCGCGCCCTGGCCACCTGCGGCTACGTCACGGCTGCGGAAGTCGGCCACCACGGTGATGCCCGTGCGCTCGGCCAGCAGGGCCGGGTTGTTCAGTTGCAGGGTATAGCCGGTGCCGTCGAACTCCTGCGGGCGGTGCCGTACCGTTTGGCCGTGCGCACCGATGGCGTTGATTTGGGTTGCCATCGTGCCGCTGGCATGCAGCAACTGCTGGACTACCTCCGCATACACGCCGACCAGCGCGTTGGCGGCCAGGGCCGCGCGGTGTAGCTCGTTGTCGCCGGGGCTGTTGAGCGTCAGCAGCCCTGCTTTGAGCGCGGGCTGAAACGGCCGGGTAGCGTATTGCAGCACTTGCACCTGCCCAGCGGAAAAATCGACCAGCACCCCGTCTACCCCGTCCAACGAGGTGCCGGACATCAGGCCGATGTACTGCTCCGATTCTGGTTTCATTTCAATCCGAGATTAGGCGCGAAGCCGTAGGCAGTATGGACATACGGCAAGGCGAAGTAACGACATATCGGGTTGAAATGAAGATGGAATCAGTCGGCGTTGGCCTGTTGGATGGACGGGGCTGCCGTCATCTGTAGCCGCAGGGTCGAGGCGAGTTGGTTGAAGGCTGGCTTGACGGCGGCAGATAGTGGTGGGCTGTCGCTTTGCTGGGCGGCGACGGTCAGCGGGTCTTCTGGTACGCCGTTGACGCGGAACTCAAAGTGCAGGTGCGGCCCTGTGGCCCAGCCGCTGGTGCCCACGGCACCAATGTTGTCGCCCTGGCTCACGGTCTGGCCCAGCTTGACGCCGATTTTGCTCAGATGTGCGTAAACGGTTTCGTTGCCGTTGCGGTGCTTGACGAAAACCACGTTGCCGTAGCCGCTTTGCACGCCCGCAAACGACACCACGCCTTCGCCCACGGTGCGCACCGGTGTGCCGGTGGCGGCCGCGTAGTCCACGCCCAAGTGGGCCTTCCATTGGTGCGAAAACGGGTGTTCGCGCATCGAAAAACCACTAGAAATGCGTGAAAACTGCACTGGGGAGGCCAAAAATGCCCGGTGCAGGCTTTGGCCGTCCAGCGTGTAGTAGCCGCCCTTTTGGCCGGGCTGGGCAAACCACATGGCTTGGTAGGTTTTGCCCCGGCTGGTGAATTCAGCGCTTAGTACGCGGCCCGTACGCAGTACCTGGCCGTCGGCTTCGGCGGTTTCATAGACCACCGAGAAGTGGTCGCCTTTGCGCAGCGCCCGGTGAAAGTCGATTTCGCCGGAGAAGATTTCGGTGATCTGGCTGGACACGGCGTCGGGGATGTTGGCGGCGTCCAGCGCGGCAAACAGGGTGCTGCGGATGGTGCCACCGGCCAGTCGGCTGGTGTTTTGCAACGCGGCTTCTTCGGTGCGTGAACGAAAGCCGGTGGGGGTTTTCTCCACCACCAGACGCTCAAAAACGCCCTTGTTGTCAGGGCTCCAGCGCACGCTCAGGGACAGCAGGCCCTGTCCATCGCTGGCTTCGGCATTCACCACCCGCCCTGCACGGCCCAGCAAGGCCTTGCTGGCCAGCTTGTCGCTACGCAGATACGCCACTGCAGCCGGGTCAAAAATACCCAGGCGTTGCAGCAAGGACTTGGCTGTGTCGGTGGAGCGGGTGGTTTCTGTGCGGTACAGGTTAAAGCTGTGCAGGTCCAGGCTGGCAGCCTGTTCTGGCAGGTTGGAGGCCTGTACGGATTCGGTGACGAGGTGGAGCGGGAGGTCAGCGGCATCCGGGGCCAGGGACGCGACAGCAAAAGCGCCGCCGCCACCGCCTAGCAAAAGGGCCGCCACCAGCGCAGTGATGCGCTTGGGGTGGCGTTCCAGCAGGGAACCAAAATAAGCGCTGACGGTTGTGAGGCCGTTATTCAAAAGGGTGATTCCTAACAAATGGGGTGCGCTGCTGCACAGGGATTGGACGGGGAGATGAGCTTGGAGGCGGCCTATCAGGCAACGCGCCACTAAAATCGCGGTCCGCAGCGGAGGGGCGAGTATAACGACCTAGCCCGCCCGGCACAACCTAGAGCCTCCCCGTAAATACCCAAGAAACTCCTTATGAATCAAGCTGTAACGCCCGCTGCCGGCGCACATTTTCCCGTGACTGACCGCGTTCGCGAGGCGATGGCCGTGTCGCTGCGCGGCTGCGACGAGCTGATTCCGCAAGAAGATTGGTTGAAAAAGCTGGCCCGCTCCGAAGCCACCGGCACGCCGCTGCGCATCAAGCTCGGGCTGGACCCGACCGCGCCCGACATCCACATCGGCCACACCGTGGTACTGAACAAAATGCGCCAGCTGCAGGACCTGGGCCACACGGTGATCTTTTTGATTGGTGACTTCACCAGCATGATCGGCGACCCGTCGGGGCGCAACAGCACCCGCCCGCCGCTCACTGCCGAGCAGATCAAGGTCAACGCTGAGACCTATTACAAGCAGGCCAGCCTGGTGCTGGACCCGGGCAAGACCGAGATCCGCTACAACAGCGAATGGAGCGATCCGCTAGGGGCGCGCGGCATGATCGAGCTGGCCTCGCGCTACACCGTGGCCCGCATGATGGAGCGCAACGACTTCCACGACCGTTTCCACGGTGGCCAGTCGATTGCGGTGCACGAGTTTTTGTACCCGCTGATGCAGGGCTACGACTCGGTGGCCTTGAAGAGCGACCTGGAGCTCGGCGGCACCGACCAGAAGTTCAACTTGCTGATGGGCCGCCACCTGCAGGCCGAATACGGCCAAGAGCCCCAGTGCATCCTGACCATGCCGCTGCTCGAAGGCCTGGACGGCGTGGACAAAATGTCCAAGTCCAAGAACAACTACATCGGCATCAGTGAAGCGCCCAACACCATGTTCGCCAAGGTGTTGAGCATTTCCGACGTGCTGATGTGGCGCTGGTACACCCTGCTGTCGTTCAAAAGCGAGGCCGAGATCGCCGCGCTCAAGGCCGAAGTCGAAGGCGGCCGCAACCCCAAAGATGCCAAGGTGGCGCTAGCCAAAGAAATCACGGCCCGCTTCCACAGCGCAGCCGCAGCCGATGCTGCCGAGCAAGATTTCAACAACCGCAGCAAAGGCGGCGTGCCGGATGAGATTCCCGAAGTGCGCTTGCCCTTGGACGGCGGTGCGGCCGTCGGCATTGGCGCGCTGCTGAAGTTGGCCGGGCTGGCCGCCAGCAGTGGTGAGGGCAACCGCCTGATTGACGGCGGCGGGGTGCGGGTCGATTCCAGCGTGGTTAGCGACAAGGGCTTGAAGCTGGGCGCGGGCACCTACGTGGTGCAGGTGGGCAAACGCAAGTTCGCACGGGTTACTTTGGCATGAAGGCCGTGGCGTGAAAGCGCTGTTGCAGCGCGTGCGCCAGGCCCGCGTCGAGATTGCGGGCCAGGTGGTCGGCCAGATCGAGCAGGGCCTGCTGGTGCTGCTGTGCGCCGAGCGCGGTGACCTGCCCGCCCAGGCCGACAAGCTGCTGGCCAAGCTGTTGAAGCTGCGCATCTTCAGCGACGCGGCGGGCAAGATGAATCTGAGCCTGCAGGACGTGGCCGGGGGCCTGCTGGTGGTGAGCCAGTTCACCCTGGCGGCGGATGCGTCGGGTGGGAATCGCCCCAGCTTTACCGGTGCGGCGCTGCCGGACGACGGGCGCTGTTTGTATGACTACTTTGTGGCCCAGGCCCGGTTGGCGCACCCGGTGGTGCAGACCGGGCAGTTTGGGGCCGATATGCAGGTGCACCTGGTCAACGACGGGCCGGTGACGATTCCGCTGCAGTTTTGAGGCACTCCCATAAATCCAATTGTCGGGCGCATAGTTTCGTTACGCGGTGCTCGAAATCCTCATGCACTGAAGTGCACTCCGGTGTTCTGCGCTCCGGGCGCCTCACTCTGCATCCCGATAATTGAATTTCTAGAAGTGCC
>CANFZJ010000222.1 GCA_947451445.1 Comamonadaceae bacterium | reverse complement strand
GGCTACGCCCAACTGATGGGCGAAGACGCCAGCGTACCCAAGCACCGGCAGCAGGCGGTCAGCGTCATCAAGCGCGGCGGCGAACACCTGCTGTCGCTGATCGAAGGCACGCTGGACATCGCCCGCATCGAGTCCGGCAAGCTGACCTTGAGCAGCAAGCCCATGCCGTTTGCCGACCTGCTGCACGAGATGGCCGAGATGTTCGAACCCCAGGCCCGCGCCAAGGGCCTGCAGTTTGACTTTGAGCCGCTGGGCGTGCTGCCCGAACAGGTGCGCGCCGATGAAAAACGGCTGCGCCAGATTTTGATCAACCTGCTGGGCAACGCCGTCAAGTTCACTGCCACCGGGCGGGTCCGGCTGGGGGCACGCTACGCCCGGGAGATGGCCTTCATCGAGATCGAAGACACCGGCCCCGGCATGGCGGTGGACGAGCTGGCGTTGATCTTCGAACCCTTTGCCCGTGGCAGCCAGACCGCCCCCAGCGCAGGCGCGGGCCTGGGCCTGACCATCGCCAAAATGCTGACCGACCTGATGGGCGGCGAGATGACCGTCACCAGCACGCCCGGCAGTGGCACGGTGTTTCGCGTCAAGCTGTTCCTGCCCGAAATCCACGGTGCCAGCCAGCGCCCCAAACCACCCGCCAGCCCGCGCCGTGCCTACCTGGGCCCGCGCCGCAAACTGCTGGTGGTAGACAACGAGGAGCCCGACCGCGAACTGCTGGTGCAGCTGCTGCAGCCGCTGGGCTTTGAGGTGCGCACCGCCGCCAGCGGCCACGACGCGCTGGACCTGCTGGCCGCAGGCTACCCGGCGGACGTGGTGCTGATGGACCTGGCCATGCCCGGCATCGACGGCTGGGAAACCATCCGAAGGATGCGTGCCGACGGCCATACTGCCGTCCACGTGGCCATCGTCTCGGCCAATGCATTTGACAAAGGGCTGGACAACGCGATGGGCATCCGCCCAGAGGACTTCATCACCAAACCCGTGCGCCACAGCGAGCTGCTGGACTGGCTGGAGCGTCGGCTGGATTTAAAGTGGACCGACGCCGTGGTGGCACCTGCCGCGCCACCCGCCGTGGCCCGCGTCTGGCCCGATGCCGCCCGGCTGCAGGCCCTGCGCGAAGTGGTCGAACTGGGTTTTTACCGCGGTATCCTCAACCAGCTGGACGCGCTGGACGCGGCCCAGCCCGCATGCCAGGGCTTTGCGCAAGAAGTGCGTGCCCTGGCCCAACAATTCCAGTTTGAATCCATCGCCCGGCTGCTGGCCGAGGCTGAGAACAATGCCTCTTGACCCCCTGAACCGCAGCAACAGCGACCTGGTGCTGATCGTGGACGACGTGCCCGACAACCTGGCCGTGCTGCACGACGCGCTGGACGAGTCCGGCTACACCGTGCTGGTCGCCACCCGGGGCGAGGCGGCCCTGCAGCGCGCCGCCCAGGCCCTGCCCGACATCGTTTTGCTGGACGCCATGATGCCCGGCATGGACGGTTTCGAGGTAGCGCGCCGCCTCAAAGCCAACCCGGCCACTGCCCACATCCCGATCATCTTCATGACCGGCCTGACCGAGACCGAGCACCTGGTGGCCGCGCTGGAGGCGGGCGGGGTGGACTACGTGACCAAACCCATCAAGCCCAAAGAGGTGCTGGCCCGCATGAACGTGCATTTGCAGGGCGCGCGCCAGGCCCGGCAAGAGGTACGCCAGGCCGGGCAGGCGCGCAATGCGCTCGACGCCTTTGGCTATGCCAGCATCACCGTGCGCGCCAGCGACGGCAAGCTGATGTGGCAAACCGCCCTGGCGCGTGATTTGCTGCTGGACTACTTTGGCCCCAGTGCGCCGCCGCAGCAGCACTTGGCACCGCAGCCGGTGGTGGACTGGTTGCAGCAGCATTTACCCGCCGCACAACAGCAGATTGAGCCGCCGCGTCTGAGTTTTGAAAAAGGCGCCCGCCGACTCAGCTTTCGCCTGCACCAGCAAACCGGCGACAGCGAAGGGGGCGGTGACTGGCTGATCGTGATGCGCGAGGTGTCCGACGCCGCCGTCATCGAAGCCATGAGCCTCAGCTTCAAGCTCACCACCCGCGAGGCCGAGGTGCTGTACTGGCTGGTCAAAGGCAAAACCAACCGCGATATCGGCGAGATCCTGGGCAGCAGCCCGGCCACCGTCAAAAAGCACCTGGAGCGCGTCTACGTGAAGCTGGGGGTGGAGACCCGCACCGCCGCCGCAGGCACGGCCATGGCCAAAATCCGCCAGTTGCACCCGCAATTTGAGGGCTAATGCACCATGAACATCGACTTCGCCAGCCTCACCGAATACCAGCGCTACAAAATGATGGCCAGCCTGATCGTGCCGCGGCCCATCGCGCTGGTCACCACGCTGGGCGACACCGGCGTGGTCAACGCCGCGCCGTTCAGCATGTTCAATATGCTGGGCGAGGAGCCGCCCATCGTCATGCTTAGCATCAACCGCCTGAAAGACGGCCACCTGAAGCACACCGCCGCCAACATCCAGCGCAGCCAGGAATTCGTGGTGCACATGTGCGATGAAGCCCTGGCCGAGCAGATGCACCGCTGCGGCGACAACTTTGCCGCCGATGTAAGCGAGCTGGACGCCGTGGGGCTGACCACCGCGCCGTCCAGTGCGGTGGCCCCGCCGCGCATCGTCGAGGCCCCGGTAGCCTTTGAATGCACGCTGTACGAAACCCTGGAAACCGCCAGCCGCCAGATCTTCATCGGCCAGGTGCGCTGGATGCACGCCCGCGACGAGCTCATCGACACCGCCACCTGGCGCGTGCGCCTGCAGCACTACCAGCCGATTGGCCGCTTTGGCGCCAGCTTTTACGTCAAGACCAACGAGCGCTACGCCCTGCAAGCCCAGGCGGGCGGGTGCTCAACGGCGATTGACGAGATGTAGCCAGGGTTTTTGGCTTTTTAAGCCGTTAGCGCAGCTTGGGTCAGCGTGGGTAGCTATATTTTATATAGCGGATGTGCCCAGCAGCCGGGTGTACGCGTCCCGCGTGGCGGGGCTGACTGCCGCCAACACCTGCGTGTAGGCCGTCTGGTGGCGCACCAGCAGCCGGGCCGAGGCCACGTTTTTCGACTTGCAGAACCAGTGGCAGGTGTGCTGCATCAAAAACAGCTCGGCCGACAGGGTGAAGGCCTTGTCGCGGGGGGAGAGCTGGGCGAGGTTCATGGCGGCCCGCTCCAGGCCCTGGGCGTGGATGGCAAACGCCTGGCGCAGGTCAAAAGTGGCGCTGGGTAGCAGGCGGTCGGCAAACGGCACGGCAAAGGCGATGGTGCTGACCCGGGTGGGCGCGGCGTCCAGCTTGGCAAAGTCGGCCGCAAAGCGCTTGAACTGCTCGCACAGCTGGGTCTCAGAACTGTCCAGCAACTGCCAGATCTGGTCGCGCCGCGCCAGGTTTTTTTCGCCCAGCGCGCGCAGGTAGCCCTGGGTCAGGCTTTCCATCAGTTTTTCGATCTGGAACTGGCCCAGCTGGCTGCCCAGCAGGGCGATGCGTTTGCGTTGTTCCTGGCTGTTCAGCCCATAAAAACCAAAGGCGAACAGGGCCAGCAGAATGAAGAAGTCCATGGGGGCGTGTGCAGGGCGGTGGCGAAGCGGTGGAGTGTAGCCACTGGCGCTGCCGCCACCGCCACGCCGCGCGATTGCTATTTATTTGATAGCTGTCTGCGCAGGTTCTATATGCGCTGGAGGCTAATTTGTCTTAAAACGTGCCGCCAGCGCATCTGCCGCCGCAACCAGCAGGTGCAGGTCGCTGCCCACGCCCACCATGGTCGCACCTTGGTCCAGGTAGGGCTCGCCCTTGCCGTCTACCGTCAAAATGCCGACCGCCTTGCCTGCGGCCACGCCGGTGGCGATGGCCTGGCGGATGGCGGCCTGCACTACGGGGTGGCCGCTCTGGCCCCGGTAGCCCAGGCTGGCGGCCAGGTCGGACGGGCCGATGAACACCGCGTCCACGCCGGGCACGCGGCAGATGGCGTCGAGTTCTGCCAGCGCCTCTTTCGACTCGATCTGCAGGATGAGTGCGATCTCGTCGTTGGCGCGGGCCATGTAGTCGGTGTACCGGGTGTAGCCGCCGCCCCGGGTGCTGCCCGCCACGCCGCGCAGGCCTTCGGGGGCGAAGCGGGTGTAGGACACGGCATCCAGCGCCTCGGCGGCGCTGCGGATGTTGGGGACCATCAGGTTGCGGGTGCCGGCGTCCAGCGTGCGCTTGATGAAGGCCATGTCGTTGGACGGCACCCGCACCACGGCCGCACTGGGCGTGCCGCGCAGGGCCAGCAGCTGGGTGCTGATGGTGTCCAGCGTGCTCTGGGTGTGCTCCATGTCCAGCAGCAGCCAGTCAAAACCCGCGTGGGCCAGGCATTCCACGGTGGGCAGAAAAGCAAAGTTGCACCACAGGCCGATCAGCGGTTGTCGGGCGGCCAGGGCTTGTTTGAAGGTGTTGGGGGGCAGGGTGCTCAAGGTGGTCTCCAATGTATTTTTATAAAAATCAAGGCATCAGCTGGCCGCCGTTGACTTCGAGAATTTGCCCGGTGATGTAGCCCGACAGCGTGTCGTCGGCCAGAAACAGGTAGGCCCCCACGCAGTCGTCCGGGCTGCCGGTACGGCCCATGGGGATGCTTTTGCGGGCGCCTTCCAGCTGTTCGGGGCTGGAGTTGCGGACGTGGAAGTCGGTCAGGATCACGCCGGGCGCCACGCCGTTGACGCGCACGCCGCTAGGGGCCATTTCACGGGCGAAGACGCGGGTCATGGTGCTCACAAAGGCCTTGGCCGCGCCGTACAGGCCTACGCCTTCGCCGCCGCCGGTACGGGCTGCAATCGACGTGGTGTTGACCATGCTGCCACGGCCTGCGGCGCGCATCACCGGGGCGGCGGCGCGGCAGATGGCAAAGGCGGCGTGCGCGTTCAGGCCCATCACGCGGTCAAAATCGTCGTCGCTGGCCAGCTCCAGCGGGCGGCGGCCAAACATGTCGCCTGCGTTGTTGACCAGCACGTCCAGCCCGCCGAATGCGGCCACGGTCTGATTGATTAGCGGGTTGGCTACGGAGCGGTCTTGCAGGTCACCGCCCAAGGTGATGGCGCTGCCGCCCGCTGCGCGGATGGCGGCTGCCACCGACTCCGCGCCGTCGCGGTTGGCCGAGTAATGCACCGCCACCTGCGCGCCCCGGGCCCCAAAGGCCAGCGCCACCGCCGCGCCAATGCCCGAGCCGCCGCCAGTCACCAGCACGCGCTTGCCCGTAAATTGAAGTGCCTTTGAAAAGTCGATCATGCCGATGTCTCCAGGGTTTTGGGGTTGGTTTTGCGCAGGCCTTCGACCAGCGTCATGGCGTACTGGGCGGCATCGACCATGCTGTCGGCGCTGGCGATGCCCTTGCCCGCAATGTCGAAGGCCGTGCCGTGGTCTACCGAGGTGCGCAGAATCGGCAGGCCCAGGGTGATGTTGACGCCGCTCACCGCATTCCACGCGCCGGTGGCAGGGTCGATGGAAAAGCCCAGCAGCTTGACCGGGATGTGGCCCTGGTCGTGGAACATGGCCACCACCGCGTCGAACTGGCCGGCGCGCAGCTTGATGAACACCGTGTCGCCCGCCCACGGCCCGGTCACCAGCTGGCC
>CANFZJ010000221.1 GCA_947451445.1 Comamonadaceae bacterium | reverse complement strand
GGCGTTGAACAAATGCTCTTTGCCGCCTTCCATTTCGACCACGATGGCTTTGCCCTCGGCCAGCCGCAACGAGGCCTCGAAGCTCTCGGCCAGGCGCTGGCGCTGGGCGGCGAAGTCTTGCGGGTCGGTGTGGGCGTGGACTTTGACCCGGTCAATTACCACGTCGATGTTGTGTTTTTCGGTCTTTTTGAGCTTGGGCAGCGCGTCGAATTCAAAGGTTTCGCCATCCACCCGAAAGCGCACATAGCCCTGGGCCTGCATGTCGGCAAACACCTCGGCGTATTCGCCCTTGCGTTCGCGGGCGATGGGGGCCACCACCATCAAGCGGGTTTCCGCTGGCAGGGCCAGCACCGCGTCCACCATCTGGCTGACGGTTTGCGCCTGCAGCGGCAGGTCGTGGTCGGGGCAGTAGGGCGTGCCGGCGCGGGCAAACAGCAGGCGCAGGTAGTCGTGGATTTCGGTCACCGTGCCCACGGTGGAGCGCGGGTTGTGGCTGGTGGCTTTTTGCTCGATGGAAATAGCCGGGCTCAGGCCCTCGATCAGGTCCACGTCCGGCTTGTCCATCAGCTGTAAAAACTGCCGGGCGTAGGTGCTCAGGCTTTCCACATAGCGGCGCTGGCCCTCGGCGTACAGGGTGTCAAACGCCAGGCTGGACTTGCCCGATCCGCTCAGGCCGGTAATCACCACCAGCTGGTTGCGCGGAATGTCCAGGTCGATGTTTTTCAGGTTGTGGGTGCGCGCCCCCCGGATGCTGATGCGCTGCAGTTGCAAGGCGTTGCGCAGATAAAGACCGTCGGAGGGGGCTTCTGGTGGGGCTGAGTTCAAGGTGGCACCGGCTTGGGGGTAACCCTGGATGATAGACAATTGCGGCTTATCTGCCTGTCTACCGTGTCCCAATCCTCTGCTTCCATCCCCTCTTCTGCCGACCCGGCTGCTGCAACCGTTGCGATGACGCTGCTGGAGCGCCGCGCCAGCCTGTCGTTGGCCACCATTTTTGCGCTGCGCATGCTGGGCCTGTTCCTGGTGTTGCCGGTGTTTGCGTTGGAGGCGGCCAAGTTCCCGGGGGGCGACGACCCGGCCCGGGTCGGGCTGGCAATGGGCATTTACGGCTTGACGCAAGGGCTGCTGCAGCTGCCGTTTGGCATGGCCTCGGACCGGTTTGGCCGTAAGCGGGTCATCGTGCTGGGCTTGCTGCTGTTTGCGGTGGGCAGTTTTGTGGCGGCCATGGCGGCAAGTTTGAACGGGCTGATGCTGGGCCGCAGCCTGCAAGGCGCGGGTGCGGTGTCTGCGGCGGTGACCGCGCTGCTGGCCGACCAGACCCGCGACGCCGTGCGCACCAAGGCCATGGCGTTGGTGGGCGGCAGCATCGCGCTGATGTTCGCCTTGTCGCTGGTGCTGGCCCCGGCGCTGGCCGCACAGATCGGTTTGAGCGGCCTGTTTGTGCTGACCGGCTGCCTGGCGCTGGCCGGTGTGGCCGTGGTGCTGTGGGTGGTGCCGCCCGAGCCTGTGGTGCACAAAAACCAGCCCCGTGGCAAGTTGTCCGAAGTGCTGCGCCATGCCGGGCTGTTGCGCCTGAACCTGGGCGTGTTTGTGCTACATGCCGTACAGCTGGCAATGTGGATGGCCATCCCCGCGCTGCTGGTGCAGGCCGGGCTGGACAAGGCGCACCACTGGTGGGTTTACCTGCCTGCCGTGTTGGGCTCGTTTGTGGTGATGGGCGGCAGCCTGTTCCCGTTGGAGCGGCGAGGTTATCTGCGGGCGGTGTTTCTGGCGGCGATTGCTTTGATCGCGCTGGTGCAGCTGGGCCTGCTGTTGGTGGCCGACGCGCCACAGGTCAGCACCCTGGCCACCTTGTTGTTTTTGTTTTTTTGCGGCTTTAACGTGCTGGAGGCCAGCCAGCCCAGCCTGGCGTCGCGCCTAGCCCCGGCCCACGTGCGTGGCACGGCGCTGGGGGTTTACAACACGCTGCAGTCGCTGGGCTTTTTTGTGGGCGGGCTGGCCGGTGGGGCGCTGCTCAAGCACCTGGGAGCGCAGGGCTTGTTCGCCGTCTGCGCTGTCGCCATGCTGGTCTGGCTGGTCCTGGCATGGCCTATGAAGACCCCCGGCAAAGCATAATCTACCCCCTCAAGAGGAATTCAAAAATGGCATCCGTCAACAAAGTCATCATCGTCGGCAACCTGGGCCGCGACCCCGAAGTGCGTACCTTCCCCAGCGGCGACCGGGTGGCCAATGTCACCATTGCCACCACCGAAACCTGGAAAGACAAGCAAACCGGCGAGCGCCGTGAAGCCACCGAATGGCACCGTGTGGTGTTCCGTGGCGGCTTGGCCGGTATCGTCGAGCAATACCTGCGCAAAGGCTCGCAGGTCTACGTAGAAGGCTCCATCCGCAGCCGCAAGTACAACGACGCGACCGGCATGGAAAAGTCCATCACCGAAATCGTCGCCAACGAAATGACCATGCTCGGCAGCCGCCAGGGCATGGGCGGCCCGCAAGGGGGAAATGACGGTTACGACGACGGCGGCGGCTACGACAGCGCCCCACCGCCGCGCCGCGCCGCCGCGCCAGCGCCCGCCAGCCGCCCTCCCATGGCCGCGCCAGCGCCTCGCCCAGCGGCACCCGCGCCTGCACCCCGTGCATCCAGCGGGTTTGACGACATGGACGACGACATTCCCTTCTAGAAATCCCCGCATCGTTTGCAAAACGCCCGCCAACCGCCCGGTTTGCGGGCGTTTTGCATATAGTGGCTTCTTTGCCCTAAAAACCGCAGTTCCCCTGGAGGGTCGAAGACAGCTCCAGGGGAACTGCGGTTTTTAGGTTTATTTTCAGCCGGGTACACCATGGACTATCTGCTGGCGGTGGGGGCTTCCAACATGGACATTGCGGGCCACAGCACGGGCCCGGTGCGGGCGGGCGACTCCAATCCGGGGCAGATTGCCTTTGCCCCCGGTGGCGTGGCCCGCAATGTGGCGCACAACCTGGCGCTGCTGGGCCACCGCATCCGCCTGGTCAGCGCGGTAGGGGACGACTTGCCGGGCCACAGTCTGCTGGACGCCACTGCTGCTGCCGGTGTGGATGTGCAGGCGTGCTGGGTGCTGCCGGGCCAGGCTACGTCGTGCTATGTGTCGCTGCACGGGCCGGACGGTGAAGCGGTGATGGCCGTGAATGACATGCAGATCGTGGCCCGCATCACCCCCGAGCGGCTGGCCCCACTGGCGGCCGACATCGCCGCAGCGCAGGCCGTGCTGCTGGACTGCAACCTGTCCGACGCGGCGCTGGCCTGGTTGTGCACCCACAGTGGCAGCGCGCCGGTGTTTGTAGACGCGGTGTCCGCCGCCAAATGTGTGCGGATGGCACCGTGGCTGCAGCGGGTACAGCTGCTCAAGGCCAACCAGCTGGAGGCCGAAACGCTGACCAGCCTGCCCCTGCGCAGCCTGGCCGATGCGCCTGCGGTGGCCGGGTCGCTGCACCGCCAGGGCGTGCGCCAGGTGGTGCTGAGCCTGGGTGCGCTGGGCGTATTCTGGAGCGATACGGATGGCACGCAGGGCGTGCAGGCGGCGCTCTCCGGCCCGGTGGTCAACACCACCGGGGCGGGTGATGCGCTGATGGCCGGTTTGCTGCACGGATTTACGCTGGGCCACAGCCTGGCGCAGGCGGTGCGCTTTGCCTCGGCCTGTGCTGCACTGACGGTGCAGGTATCCTGTGCTAACAATCCAAAACTATCGTTAGCGCAGGTGGATGCTGCGCTAGCTGCTATTAATTAAGAAGCAAGGCGTTTGATGAAGACTATTCCCTTTCTCGACATCCACCCCGACGTTGCCGCTGCTTTGGCCGCCCAGCGCCCGGTGGTGGCGTTGGAGTCCACCATCATCGCGCACGGTATGCCGTACCCGAACAACGTGGCTACCGCTTTGCAGGTAGAGGCCGAGGTGCGCGCCTTTGGTGCGGTGCCCGCCACCATCGCCATCGTGCAGGGTCGGTTGAAGGTGGGCCTGACCCCGGTTGAGATCGAGCAGCTGGGCCAGGGCGGGCGGGATGTCGTCAAGGTCAGCCGCCGCGACATGGCCTTTATCGTCGCCGCCAGGCAGACCGGTGCGACCACGGTGGCGTCCACCATGCTGATTGCCGCCATGGCGGGCATCCGTGTGTTTGCCACCGGCGGCATTGGTGGCGTGCACCGGGGGGCGGCGCAAAGTTTCGACATATCGGCCGACCTGATCGAGCTGGCGCAAACCCCGGTGGCCGTGGTCTGCGCGGGCATCAAGTCCATCTTGGACCTGGGCCTGACGCTGGAATACCTGGAAACCCACGGCGTGCCGGTGGTCGGCTACCAGACCGACAACCTGCCCGCCTTTTACACCCGCGACAGCGGCTTCAAGGTGGACTACCGGTTGGACAGCCCGGCGGCCATCGCCGCCGCCATGCAGGCCCAGTGGCGCATGGGGCTGCAGGGCGGCATGGTGGTGGCCAACCCGATCCCCGATGCCTTTGCCATGCCCCGCACCGCCATCGACGCCGCGATTGCGCAGGCGCTGCAAGAGGCCTTGGCCCAGGGCATTCGCGGCAAGGAGTCCACCCCGTTTTTGCTGGCGCGGGTCAGCGAAATCACCGGTGGTGATAGCCTGGCGTCCAATATCCAGCTGGTGCTGAACAACGCCCGCCTGGCTGCCGCCATCGCCTGTGCATACCAGGATTAGCCGGGTACGGGAAAAAGAGGATTGCTGCGGCGCACGCCGTCGCATACAAACAGTGTTTTTCTCTTGTATGGGCACAATTCCTGCTGGTCGGGAGTCGTGCACAATTTGTGCGTCTCCGTCTTTATCAACCCTCCTCGAAAGCGGCCTTCTTCCATGAAAACTTCGATCCAACTCAGCCTCTTTGCTGCCACCCTGGTATCGGCCTTCGCCGTTGTGGCCGAGCCCGCCATCATTTATGACCTGGGCGGTAAGTTTGACAAGTCGTTCAACCAGTCCGCCTACGACGGCATGGAGCGTTGGAAGAAGGAAACCGGCAAACCCTATCTCGAATTTGAAGTAGCCAACGAAACCCAGCGCGAACAATCCATTCGCCGCATGGCCGAGCGCGGTGCCAGCCCCATCATCGGCATGAGCTTCAGCCAGTCCTCGGCCATGGCCAAGGTTGCCAAAGAATTTCCCAAGCTGCAGTTCGCCATCATTGACGACGTGGTCGAAGCGCCCAACGTGCAGTCCGTGGTGTTCAAAGAGCACGAAGGCAGCTTTTTGGTCGGCATGATGGCGGCGGCGGCCAGCAAAACCGGCAAGGTCGGCTTTGTGGGCGGCATGGACATCCCGCTGATCCGCAAGTTCCAGTGCGGCTATGAGCAGGGCGCCAAATACGGCAACCCCAAGGTCGAAACCTTTGCCAACATGACCGGCACCACCGGCGCCGCCTGGAACGACCCCGGCCGTGGCGGCGAGCTGACCAAATCCCAGTTCTCCAAGGGCGCTGACGTGGTGTTTGCCGCTGCGGGCGGCACCGGTATCGGCGTCTACCAGGCCGCCAAAGACGCAGGCAAGCTGGCCATTGGCGTGGACAGCAACCAGAACTACGTGCAGCCCGGCACCATGCTGACCTCCATGGTCAAGCGTGTGGACGTGGCCGTGTACAACGTGGTCAAAAACTTCAAGCCCGGCCTGACCGTGC
>CANFZJ010000220.1 GCA_947451445.1 Comamonadaceae bacterium | reverse complement strand
GGAGCACCTGTTCCACGCCAGCTTCCTGCCCAAAGAGGTGTACTTCATCAGCCGCATGCCCAGCGAGCCCCAGCAAGCCGACATCGTTCCGATTGCCGTCATTTCGCTGATCCTGGCCTTTGTGGCCACTATTTACCCCAGCTGGCACGCCAGCCGTGTAAACCCCGCCGAGGCTCTCCGTTATGAGTGAAATGACCCCCACGCTTGTCGCTTCGCGTACTACGCTGCCCCCCGAGGGTGCCGCCATTGGCTTGGGGCGGCCCGGCGCCAATGGTTCCGTATTGCAGGCCCAAGGCCTGACCAAGCGTTTCACCGAGGGCCGTCTGGATGTGACTGTGCTCAAAGGGGTGGACCTGCACATCTACGCAGGTGAAACGGTCGCCATCGTCGGCGCCTCCGGCTCGGGCAAAAGCACGCTGTTGCACCTGCTGGGCGGGCTGGATGCGCCCAGCAGCGGCACGGTGCAGCTGCTGGGCCGCGACCTGGCCAGCCTGGACGCCGCAGAGCAGGGCCGCCAGCGCAACCAGCACCTGGGTTTTGTCTACCAGTTCCACCACCTGCTGCCCGAATTCAGCGCGCTGGACAATGTGGCCATGCCACTATGGATTAGGCGTCTACCGCAGGCGGATGCTGCGCAACAAGCTACAAAAATACTAGCAAGCGTGGGGCTGCAAGACCGCATCCACCACCGCCCGGCCGAGCTGTCTGGCGGTGAACGCCAGCGCGTTGCCATCGCCCGCGCTTTGGTGGCCCAGCCCGCCTGCGTGCTGGCCGACGAGCCGACCGGCAACCTGGACCGCAGCACCGCCGACGGCGTGTTTGACCTGATGCTGCAACTGGCCCGCGACCAGGGTACGGCCTTTGTGTTGGTGACCCACGACGAAGCCCTGGCTGCCCGCTGCAGCCGCACGTTGCGGCTGAACCAGGGCTTGTTTGCGAAGCCCTGAAAAGGGCTGTCGCCCGCCTGCCGTAAACCCTCTTTCGGGCATGGGTGTGCGGGCGTAGACTCATTTGGGTTGTTTTTTTGTACCAATGCCCGGGTAGCGTTGTTTTTTATGCCGCATATACCTGGGGTTTAATGGTTGTCGCGAATGTGCCGCCAGCAGAGCGGTAGGTTCTAGTCCACTTCAAGGCGAGGGTATCGGTCCATGCTAGGTCAGCAGAAATTCCACGCCCGCGTCATGCAGGTACTGCGCGACAGCAAAGTGTTTGGCACGCTCGAAGAAGAGGTGCTGGGCGACCTGGCCAACGTACTGGAGCAGCAGGACGTGCGCGGCGGCGGCAAGGTGCTGGAAGAGGGCGATCCGGCCGACAGCATGTTCTTCGTCATCACCGGCCGCCTGCGCGTGTCGCGCCACAACCGCGACGGCAGCATCATGCTGTACAACGAAATCCGCCCCGGCGAGAGCGTGGGCGAGATGGGCATGATCCTGCACCAACCCCGTACCGCCGACGTGACGGCAGTGCGCGACTCCACCCTGGCGGTGCTGCAGCGGGGCAAGTTTGAAGCATTGCTGCTGCGCCAGCCGCTGGGCCTGAACCGGGTGTTTTCACAAGCCATTTTTGACCATTTGCGGCATACCTCGGCGGTGTCCAAGCGGCACCAGGCGCAGGCTTTTGTGGTGGTCCCGCTGTTTATGGGGGCGGGCGCGTCGGAAGTGGCGCGCAGCCTGGCCGAGGCGCTGGCCCTGCTGGGACGGGTGCAGCACATCAGCCCGTCCGAGGAGCGCGAGCGCGAATCCAAAGCCGCCCAGGACGGCGACGGAAAAGACCGCTTTGACGCGCTGGAAGAGCAGTTCGACTTTTTGGTCTACGAGGCCGATGCCACCCCGTCGTCATGGACCCGGCGCGCCTTCCGCCAGGCCGACCAGGTCATCTTTGTGGCCAATGCCGGGTCGCCCCGCGACCGGGGTCCGATGGAGCAGCGTCTGAACGAGGAGCCCGGCTTCAGCATGAAGCGCCAGCATCTGGTGCTGTTGCACCCGGCCCATACCGTCGCCCCCGAGGCTACCGACGGCTGGCGCACGGGCCGCCAGCTGGAGCGGGTCTACCCCGTGCGCAGCGGCCTGGCCAACGACTTTGGCCGCCTGGCCCGCTTCCTGACCGGGCGCGCCGTAGGGGTGGTGCTAGGGGGCGGTGGTGCGCGGGGTTTTGCCCACCTGGGCGTGCTGCGCGCGCTGCACGAGGCCCATATTCCGGTCGATCTGGTGGGCGGCAACAGCATGGGGGCGCTGATCGGCGCGCAGTACGCCTGCGGCCTGTCGCTGGACGCCATCCGCGAGCAAACCCGCAAGTTTGCCGAGGGCGGCGAACGGCTCACCCTGCCGCTGATCTCGCTGGTGGCGGGCCACCGGGTGTCGCGCGACCTGAAGCTGATGTTTGGCGATACCCAGATCGACGCGCTGTGGACGCCGTACTTTGCCGCCGCCTGCAACCTGTCTACCGCCCGCACCACGGTGCAGGACAGTGGGCCGCTGTGGCGTGCGGTGCTGGCCAGTAATTCGCCTGCAGGGCTGTTTCCGCCGGTGCTGCACCAGGGGCATTTGCTGGTGGACGGCGCGATTCTGGAAAACGTGCCGGTGGAGGCCATGCGCATGCGCCTGGGCACGCCGCTGGAGCGCCGCCCCGGCAACGGCACCATCATCGCCATCGACGTGGACGTGCAGGACGACATGGGCGTGCCGCTGGACCTGAAGCGTCTGTCGGTGCGCAGCAAGCTCAAGCAGTTGGTCACGCGCAGCAGCGAGAGCACACCGGGTATTACCGAAATTTTGTACCGCGCCGGGCATATCGGCGGCCTGAACCAGCGTGCCGCGACCGTGGCCCAGGCCGACCACTATCTGGAACCACCGGTGGCAGGCTTCACCATGATGGCCTACCGCCGGGCCGAAGAAATTGCCGATGTGGGCTACCGCTACGCGATGGAGAAAATTCCCCAATGGAAGTTGTAAGAACGTGAACACGTTCCAAGGCTAGAGACATAAGACATAAAAAATGGACGCTATCAAAACAAGCCATCTGGGACAAGATATTCCGCTCTCCCTCAGCCAGCGCGAAGTCTGGCTGGACCAAAGCGCCTGGGAAGACAGTGCGCACCTGAACATCGGCGGCAGCCTGTTTTTCAAAGGCCCGCTGGACCTGGCCCGCGTCAAGCTGGCCCTGGCCCATATGGTGGCCGAGAACGATGCACTGCGCCTGGCCCCGCTGGTCGATGGCAGTCAACAGCTGCTGCCCCACTGCGAACTGAACTACCAGGTACTGGACATGTCGCAGGCGCTGGACCCGGTGCAGGCCATGCGCGACTGGTGGCAGGCGCTGATGGCCCAGCCGTTTGTGTTGGACGGCACGCCGCCCTGGCGTTTTGCCGTGCTGCGTGCCCACGACGAACTGCACGGGCTGACCATCCAGTTCCACCACCTCATCATGGACGGCTGGGGCACCTCGCTGGTCATCCAGCGCTGGAGCGAGCACTACAACGCACTGACAGCGGGCACGCCCGTGCCGCCCCGGTCCGACCCCGGCTACCCGCATTTCGTCGAAGAATCCAACACCTACCGCCAGTCGCCCGCCTACGAGCGCGACGCCGCTTACTGGCAGACGCAGCTCCCCGAGCTGCCCCCCATGCTGATCGAGCGCCGCTACGCCAACACCCTCAAGCGCGAACTGCCCGCTGCGCTGATGGGCCTGCAAAAAGTGCCACGTGCCGACTACAACCGGCTGTGCCAGCTGGCTGTGGAGCGCAACACCAGCGCCTTCAACTTCTTTCTGGCCGCGTTGGTCATGTACTTTGGCCGCGTCGGCAACCGTACCGAAGTGGTGGTGGGCGTGCCCAGCCTGAACCGGGGCGGGCGGCGCTACACCCACACCATGGGCATGTTCGTCGGCGTGATGCCGGTGGTGGTGTCGGCCAACGGCGACATGACGGTGGGCGAACTACTGGCCTCGGTGGGCAGCGCCATGCGCGCGTCCATGCGCCATCCACGCTACCCCTTGAGCGAACTGGGCCGCACGCTGGAGGTGGCCCGCAACCGCCGCGACGGCCTGTTCGACGTACTGCTGTCGTTCGAGCGGCAAGACTACGCCGGTCACTTTGGCGCAGCCGAACTGGACGGCTCGCACCAGTTGTTTTCGGGCAAGGCCCGCTTTCCACTGGGCGTGACGGTGTGCGAGTTCCATGCCGAGCAGGATGTAGAGCTGGCGGTAGAGGCCAGTGCCGCCTGCTTCATGCACGGCGAAGTCGAGCTGCTGGGCCGCAGGCTGTGGCATCTGGTGGAAAACTTCATGGGCCCGCTGGACACGCCCCTGCGCAGCATCCCCCTGCTGCCCCAAGAAGAGCAATGGGCAATGGTGGACGGCTTGCACAAAGACGTGGCCACCATGCCCGTGGTACGCCCGTTTGTCACCCTGTTTGCCCACCACGCCGCGCTGCGTCCCGAAGCCAGCGCGCTGGTGTGGGACGACGGTGAGGACAGCGCTGGCATGGACTACGCCACGCTGGACCAGGTGTCCACCCACCTGGCTGCACGGCTGGTGGCCGTGGGGGCAGGCCCGGACAAGATCGTGGCCATGGTGCTGGAGCGCTCTGCCGACATGGTGGCCGCCATGCTGGCCATCGCCAAGTCCGGCGCGGCCTTTTTGCCGCTGGACCCCGAAGCACCATTGGCCCGGCTGGAGGCCATTCTGCAAGAAAGCGCCGCCATTGCGGTGCTGATCAAACCCGACACCGCCGACCGTCTGGGGCGCCTGCACCCCCTGGTACTGCACGCCGACTGGACTGCCGCGCTGGCCGACGTGCGCCAGCACGGCCTGCCGGTGCTGGCCACCCAACCCGGCGTGCAGGACCTGGCCTACGTGCTGTTTACCTCTGGCTCCACCGGGCGGCCCAAGGGCGTGATGATTGAGCATGCGGCCCTGGCCCGCCGCCTGGGCTGGTTGTCGCGCAACTACGCCATCGCGCCGAGTGACCGCTCGGGCAACTCGACCCAGGCCACGTTTGACCCGTCGCTGATCGAGCTGCTGCTACCCCTGGTGCACGGTGCCAGCGTGGCGCTGCCGCCGCCGGGGCGCTTGCTGCCCGAGTCGCTGGCCGACTTCGCCATCAAGCACGGCGTCACCTACATGGCCTTTGTGCCGTCCACCCTGAGCCGCTTTCTGGACGCTGCCGCCCACCGCCCCGGCCTGAAGATGCGCGTCGCCTGCTGCGGTGGCGAGGTGCTGTCGCCCGACCTGGCCCAGCGCTTCCTCAAGGAAACCGGAGGCCGCCTGTACAACGTCTACGGCCCCACCGAAACCGCTATTTTTGCCACCGCCTACGAGTGCGAAAACAACCGCACCGATGTGGCCCTGCCGATTGGCCGCCCCATCGACGACACCCGCATCTACGTGCTGGACCACGCGCTGCGCCCCATGCCATTGGGCGTGCCGGGCGAGGTGTTCATTGGCGGCGACGCGGTAGCGCGCGGTTACCTGAACCGCCCCGAGCTGGACGCGCAGGTGTTCCTGCCCGACCCCTTTCGCGCTGGCGGCCGCATGTACCGCACCGGCGACCGGGGCTGGCTGGGGGGGGATGGCAACCTGCACTTTCTGGGCCGTCTGGACCGCCAGATCAAGCTGCGCGGCTACCGCATCGAGTTGGGCGAGATCGAATCCGGCCTGTCCGCCATC
>CANFZJ010000219.1 GCA_947451445.1 Comamonadaceae bacterium | reverse complement strand
CCCGAAGGCACGGCCGCCCACCTGGTCAAAGGCAGCTGGCCGCAGACCGAGCTGTTCGCCTGGCTGCAAACCACCGCTGGTATCGACGACTTCGAGATGAACCGCACCTTCAACAACGGCATCGGCATGGTGGTAGTGGTGGATGCGGCCCATGCCGCCGCCACTGCAGCCACCCTGCGCGGCCTGGGTGAAGCGGTGTTTGAAATTGGTGCCATCGCCCCGCGTGGCGAGGGTGCGCAGGTCGTCGTTGCTTAATTTATAAGAAATAGGTCTCCAGCGCATATTCCACCTGCGCAAGCAGCTATACAAACAATAGCAATAGGACTTACGCAGCGCCTGACTGGCGGCCCTCTGGGCCTTCAGGCGGGCGCTGCGAAAACCCTGAGCAAACGTCGAAAGGCCCGCCATGTCCGCTTTGACCGAAGACCAAGCCCGCAGCTACATGCACAAACTGCTGGCGGCAATGCACCAGGCGGGTGGGTCGGACCTGTTCATCGCCTGCGATTTCGCGCCCAGCATGAAGTCCAACGGCCAGATGCAGCCACTGTCGGCCCAAAAATTGGGCGCCGACGTGACCCGCATGCTGGCCCAGGCCATGATGAACGAGCGCCAGCGCGACGAGTTTGCCAAGGACATGGAATGCAACTTCGCCATCGCCCTGCCCGGCGTGGCGCGGTTCCGGGTGAATGTGTTTGTGCAGCAGCAGGCGGTGAGCATGGTGATCCGCACCATTGCCGCCGAAATCCCCACCTTTGCCACGCTGGCGCTGCCCGAGGTGCTGAAGGAAGTCATCATGCATAAGCGCGGGCTGGTGCTGGTGGTGGGCGGCACAGGCTCGGGCAAATCGACCTCGCTGGCGGCGATGATCGACCACCGCAACAGCAGCTCGGGCGGCCACATCATCACCGTGGAAGACCCGGTGGAGTACGTGCACACGTCCAAGCAGTCGCTGGTGAGCCACCGCGAGGTGGGGGTAGACACGCATTCCTGGCACAACGCGCTGAAAAACACGCTGCGCCAGGCCCCGGACGTGATCTTGATCGGTGAGATTCGCGACCCGCAGACCATGGAGCACGCCATCGCGTTTGCCGAAACCGGCCACCTGTGCCTGGCCACGCTGCACGCCAACAGCGCCAACCAGGCGCTAGACCGCATCGTCAACTTCTTCCCCGAAGAGCGGCGCAACCAGCTGCTGATGGACATGTCGGCCAACCTGCGCGCCATCGTCTCGCAGCGGCTGGTGCGCACCGAAGACGGCAAGGGCCGCTGCGCGGCGGTCGAAATCTTGCTAAACACCCCGCTGGTGGCCGACCGCATCTTCAAAGGCCTGTTTGGCGAAATCAAACCCATCATGGAGAAGTCGCGCGAGCTGGGCATGCGCACCTTTGACTGGGCGCTGTTCGAGCTGTACAACGCGGGCAAAATTTCTTACGAAGAAGCGCTGCGCAACGCCGACTCGGCCAATGAGCTGCGGCTGAACATGAAGCTCAAGAGCGAACGTGGCGAGCCGCCTGCCGCTGGCGGCCCCGAGCTGACCTTCGACAAACCGCTGTCCCCAGAAGAAATTGAAGCCCTGCGCGCCGAAGAGCTGCAGCGCCAGCAGATCAAGCGCCGCCAAATGGAAGACGAACAGCTGGCCCGGCTGCGCCAGGCCAAACTCAATCCGCCACAGTAACTGCGGTGGCCAGCACCTTGTCGATGCGCTTGCCATCCAGGTCTACCACCTCGAACATCCAACCCTCGCACTCAATACGCTCTGCAGTGGCCATCATCCGGCCCGACACCGACATCAGCAGCCCAGCCACCGTGTTGTAGCGGCCCCGGTCTTCTTCGGGCAGGTCTTTGATGTCCAGGCGCGACTTCAGCTCGCTGACCGGCATCAGGCCATCCAGCAGCCAGCTGCCGTCGCCACGCTGGGTGGCCCAGGCGTCGATGTCGGCACCGGGCTGCAGCTCGCCGGTGATGGCTTCCAGCAGGTCCCGCGGCGTCATCAGGCCCTGCACCACGCCGTACTCGTCCACCACAAACACCATCCGGCCCGACTTGGCGCGAAACTGCTCCAGCAGCTCCATACCGCTCAAGGTTTCGGGCAAAAACGCGGCGGGCAGCACATGCGGCTCCACCGGGCCAGGCAGGTCGGCCCCCAGCTCCAGCAAGCGCCCGACGCTGATCACACCGACCACCTCGTCCAGCGAGCCCCGGCACACCGGGTACCACGAGTGCGCCACCTTATCGCCGCCGCTGCTGGCCGTCTGCAGGCATTGCGCCACGGTGTGCGATGCATCCAGCCACTCCACGTCGGTGCGCGGCACCATCAGCGAGGTCAGCGGCCGCTCGTCCAGACGAAACACGTTTTGCACCATCTGGTGCTCGTGCTCTTCGATCACCCCGGCGTCCACACCCTCCTCCAGGCTGGCGACGATTTCTTCTTCGGTCACCGCCCGGCCTGCGTCGTTGTCCACGCGCAGCAATTTCAGTACCGCCTTGGTGCTCAACGACAGCAGGGTCACAAAGGGCTTGGCCCCGGTCGCCACCCAGGTCATGGGCCGGGACACATAGCGCGCCACCAGCTCGGGGTGCAGTTGGCCAATGCGCTTGGGCACCAGTTCGGCAAACACGATGTTGAAAAAAGTGATGCAGGTCACCGCGATCACCGTCGCCGTGGGTCCCGCCGCACGCGGTGCCAGGCCCATGTGCTCCAACCAGGTAGACAAGCCCTCGCCAAATGCGGCCTCGCCCAAAATACCGCTGGCCATGGTGATCGAGGTAATGCCTACCTGCACCGAGGACAGGAACTGGGTCGGGTTCTCCAACAGCTTGAGCGCGGCCCGGGCCCCCTTGTCGCCCGCCTCGGCCATCGCCGCCAGACGGGCCTTGCGGCTGGAGGCGAGCGCCAATTCCGACATGGCGAACACGGCGTTGAGCAAAGTCAACAACACAATCAACAATATATCCATGGATCCAACGTGAGAAAAAACAGATGGCACTTTACTTGATCGGCGATCTGCAGGGCTGCGACGGCGCACTGCAGCGGCTTCTGGACACCCTGGACTTCTCGCCCAGCCGCGACACCATTTACCTGCTGGGCGACCTGGTGAACCGCGGCCCGGCCTCACTGCAGGTGCTGCGCCGCCTGATGGGCTACGGCCACGCCGCCCGCTGCCTGCTGGGCAACCACGATCTGCATTTGCTGGCCGCCGCCCACGGCATCCGCCCTACACACCGCCTGGACACGCTGCAAGGCATTCTTCAAGCCCCGGACCGCCCCGCCCTGATCGACTGGGTACGGCAGCAGCGCATGGCGATGCTGGAGACGCTGGAAGGCCAAGAGATTTTGATGGTGCATGCGGGCGTACTGCCGGGCTGGACGGCTGCGCAGACCATAGCTTTGGCAGCAGAAGTCGAGGCCGTGCTGCGTGGCCCCGATCTGACCGCATTCCTGGGCGAGATGTACGGCAACACACCCGCACAGTGGAAAGATGGCTTAGGGGGTGCAGACAGACTGAGGGTCATCGTCAACGCACTGACCCGGTTGCGGTTTTGCACTGCAGAAGGCCAGATGGAGTTTGACAGCAAGGAAGGCGCTGGGGCGAGCCCGGCAGGCTATGTGCCGTGGTTCGACGTGCCTGGCCGCTTAACCGCAAGTACCACGGTGGCATTTGGCCACTGGTCTACCTTGGGTTGGACGGGCCGCAGCGACGTGCTGTCGCTGGACACCGGTTGCGTGTGGGGTGGCTGCCTGAGTGCGCTGAAACTGGCCGCCAGCCCCGCACAGAATGAACTCATACAGGTCCGCTGCGAACAAGCGCAGCAACCAGGGAGTCCATCAGGGAATTAAGCGCTGACCGCCGTATCCGCAACAGCCGCCTTGAACAAGGCTGCTACTTTGCGCTTGGGCTTGATGTTGACCGACATACCGCGCACGGTGGCGTGCTTGGCTCCGGCTTCCCAGGTGGGTGAGGTCGGCGCAGCAGAAGGCTGGTAAGGCTGGTCAAAAAATGGGTCTCGTGGCGCGCTGTGGCGCTGTGGACGTGGTGCGGGCACCCGTGGCGTGTCGATCACATCACGCGGGTCATCGCCACCCCAGGCGCGGCGGCCATCGTTGATACGACCTTGCTCGCGGATTTTCGGAATATCTTCCTCAAACTCAATGGCCTCAAGTTCGATCTTGGTTTTGACCAGTTTTTCAATGTCGGCCACCAGCCGCGCATCGCTGCCCGCCACAAAGCTGACGGCCAGACCCGACGCGCCTGCACGCCCCGTGCGGCCAATACGGTGTACGTAGTCTTCGGCGTTGAATGGCACGTCAAAGTTAAACACAGCAGGCACGTCTTTGATGTCCAGACCGCGCGCAGCCACATCGGTACACACCAGCAAGTCCACCTCGCCTTTTTTAAAGGAGTCCAAGGCTTTCAAACGCTCATCCTGGCTCTTGTCGCCATGCAAGGCAGCCGTTTTCAAGCCTTCTTTTTCCAGCGAACGGGCCAGACGGGCACAACCCAGCTTGCTGTTCACGAAGACAAAAGCCTGCTTCATACCGCGCGACTTCAGCACCTGGTGCAGCGCACGGCGTTTGTCGTCGGCGTTCACGCTGTAAAAATGCTGCTCTACGGTAGACGCGGTGGCATTGGAGCGGGCCACTTCAATCGTCACCGGGTCTTGCAAGTAGCTGCTGGCCAAGCGCTTGATTTCGGGCGAAAAGGTGGCCGAAAACAGCAAGGTGGTGCGTTGCTTGGGCAGATAGCTCAAGATGCGCTGCAGATCGGGCAAGAAACCAATGTCCAGCATGCGGTCGGCTTCGTCCAACACCACATATTCGACCTGGTTCAACACCGCGTTTTTGGCTTCGATATGGTCCAGCAGGCGGCCCGGTGTCGCCACCAGGATTTCGACGCCCTTTTTCAATTCCAGTGTTTGCGGCTTCATATCCATACCGCCAAACACCACGGCACTGCGCAAGTTGGTGTGCTTGGCATACGACTTCACGGCCTGAGCAACCTGGTCGGCCAATTCCCGTGTCGGCAACAGCACCAAGGCCCGCACAGGGTGACGCGCAGGTGAGGTGGATGCATTTTCATGCTTGAGCATGCGCTGCAACAAAGGCAGGGAGAACGCAGCTGTTTTGCCGGTTCCGGTCTGGGCAGCACCCATGACGTCCCGACCTTGTAACACCACCGGAATGGCTTGCGCCTGGATCGGTGTCATTGCGGTATAACCCATGTCGGCCACGGCACGTGACAAGGGTTCTGCAAGCTGCAGTTGCGAGAAAGAATCCAGGGGGGTATCGCTCATCAAATCCAGAGGTTTGGTGCTATTCAAACAATAGCAAATTGCACCCACGCAACGTGGGTAAACCCCGATTATCTCTGAAAATACAAAAACCGCCCAAAGGCGGCTCCAAGTGGATGCACATGTTGTGCAGTGCCGACAGACCATCTTACGTCTGTCGGCACCAACCCACTAATGTTTTACCGAAGCTACAGGGACAGCGGTGACCGCTTCCAAGGTCGGCGGGGCTGCTGCTGCGACAGGCTCCTCGTCAGGCAAGGGTTGGGGCATACGCTCCAAAGCCACTTCCAGCACCTGGTCGATCCATTTCACAGGCACGATTTCCAGGCCATTTTTAACGTTCGCCGGAATGTCCTGTAGGTCTTTGGCGTTCTCTTCGGGAATCAAAACAGTCT
>CANFZJ010000218.1 GCA_947451445.1 Comamonadaceae bacterium | reverse complement strand
TGATCACTGGTACGGTGAACGGGGTGCGCGTCATCGGGGCCTACTTTCCCAACGGCCAGGCCCCCGGCAGCGACAAGTTCGACTACAAAATGCACTGGCTCAAAGCCCTGCGCGACTGGATCAAGGCCGAGCTGCTGCTACACCCGCAGCTGGTGCTGATGGGCGACTACAACATCACCTTTGACGACGCCGATGTGTGGGACCCGGTGGGCCTGCAAGACACCATCCACTGCACCGACGAGGAGCGCTACCACCTGCAGGCGCTGGTGGCGCTGGGCCTCGCCGACGCACACCGGCTGTTCCCGCAGCCCGCCAAAAGCTATTCGTGGTGGGACTACCGCGACGCGGGCTTTCGGCGCAACAAGGGCATGCGCATCGACCACATTTTGCTCAGTGCGGCGCTCAAGCCCCTGGCCCGCACCTGCGTGATCGACAAAACCCCGCGCGGCAACGAGCGCCCCAGCGACCACACGCCCGTGGTCGTCACACTCGACTTACTATAATTTTTGTAGCATTCAGCGCAGGTACTACTTGCGCTGGCGGCCTATTTCTTATAAATCCTGCATATGACCAGTCCCCAAGCTTTACACGGTGTGCGCGTGGTCGAAATGGGCCAGCTGATTGCCGGGCCGTTTGCCGCCAAGACGCTGGGCGACTTTGGTGCCGATGTCATCAAGATCGAGCCTCCCGGCGCGGGTGATCCGCTGCGCAACTGGCGCATGGTGCAAAAGGGTACGTCGGTCTGGTGGCAGGTGCAGTCGCGGAACAAACGCTCCATCGCACTGGACCTGCGCAGCGCCGAGGGGCAAGACATCGCCCGCAGGCTAATCGCCGAAGCCGATGTGCTGGTGGAGAACTTTCGCCCCGGCACGCTGGAAGCCTGGGGCCTGGGCTGGGACGCGCTGCATGCGCTGAACCCCGGCCTGGTCATGCTGCGCATCAGCGGCTACGGACAAACCGGGCCGTACCGCGACCGGCCAGGCTTTGGCGTGGTGGGCGAAGCGATGGGCGGGCTGCGCCATTTGACGGGCGAGCCGGGCCGGGTGCCGGTGCGGGTGGGCGTATCCATCGGTGACACGCTGGCGGCGCTGCACGGCTGCATCGGCGTGCTGGCCGCCCTGCACCACCGCAAGGTGAACGGCGGCCTGGGTCAGATGGTGGACGTGGCGCTGCACGAGGCGGTGTTTAACGTAATGGAAAGCCTGCTGCCCGAATACAGCGCGTTGGGTGCGGTGCGTGCGCCCGCAGGCAGCGCCCTGCCCGGCATCACCCCCAGCAACGCCTACCCCTGCAGCGACGGCTGCGTGCTGGTGGCGGGCAACGGCGACAGTATTTTCAAACGGCTGATGGACTGCATTGGCCGCACCGACCTGGGCCAGGCCCCGGACTTGGCCCACAACGCAGGCCGCAACCAGCGCGCCGCCGAGCTGGACGCCGCCATCGGCCAGTGGTGCGCCAGCCGCACGGTGGAACAGGTGTGTACCGCCCTGCTGGCCGCCGACGTGCCGGTGGGCCGGGTCTACACCGCCAAAGACATCAGCGATGACCCGCACTACCGCGCCCGTGGCATGCTGCTGGCGCAGACCACGCGCGACGGCGACACGCTGGAAGTGCCCGGCATTGTGCCCAAGCTGTCGGCCACGCCCGGTGCCGTGCGCAGTGCGGCGCCGCATTTGGGGGGCGATACCGACGCGGTGCTGCGGGAGATGGGCTTGAGCGCGGAGCAGATTTCGACTCTGCGGGCCCAGGGCGTCGTGGCCTAAAGCTTATCCATATCACACAGGCGGAAAGACCAATACGGCGTTCTTTTCAAAGACAAATTCTTCAAATTCTTGTATTGGAATAGCCCGGCTGAAAAAGTAGCCTTGGTAGGCATGGCAGCCGCAACGGCTTAAAAAGTCGCGCTGGGCCTGGGTTTCCACGCCTTCGGCGATGACACCCAGCCCCAAGTTTTGCGACAGTGCGATCACGGTGCGCACAATGGCCGCGTCGCTGGGGTCGGTCAGCACGTCACGGATGAACGACTGGTCGATCTTGAGCTCGTCCATCGGCAGGCGTTTGAGGTAGGCCAGTGACGAATAGCCGGTGCCGAAGTCGTCCAGCGAAAAACGGATGCCGTGCGTGCCCAGCGTGGCCATCTTGCCGACCATGTCGTCCAGGTTGTCCACCAGCATGCTCTCGGTCAGCTCCAGCTTGAGGCGGCGCGGGTTGGCCCCGCTGGCCTGCAGTATGGCCAGCAGGCTGACGGCAAAGTCGGGCTCGCTGAGCTGCCGCGCGCTGACATTGACCGACAGCACCAGGCGCGACAGCGCCGGGTTGTGCGCCCATGCGACCAACTGGGCACAAGCCGTTTGCAGCACCCACCGGCCCAGGGGCAAAATCAGCCCGCTGTCTTCGGCCAGCGGGATGAATTCGCCCGGCGGCACCATGCCGCGCGTGGGGTGGGGCCAACGCAGTAGTGCCTCGGCGCCGGTTACGTTCTCCTGCGCATCCAGCTGGGGTTGGTAGTACAAAACAAACTGCTCTTGCGCCAAGCCCTGGCGCAGGTCCACTTCCAGCGCGGCACGTGCGTTGACATCTTCCTGCATATTCGGATCAAAAAATCGCACCCGGTTACGGCCCGCCGCTTTGGCCTGGTACATGGCCATGTCGGCTTGTTTCAGCAGCTCGTCCATCGCCACCGCCGTGCCCGTGTACATGGCGATGCCCACGCTGGCGGTGCTGTTGAACTCAGACACGCCCAGCATGTAGGGCTGGTTGAGCACCGCCACAATTTTGGCCCCGACAAACTTGACGTGGGAAACCGCGTTGTCGTACCCCATGTCTAGGTCCTCCAGCATGACCAGAAACTCGTCACCCCCCAGCCGGGCCACGGTGTCACAGTCGCGCACGATACCGACCAGCCGCCGCGCCACCTGCTGCAGCAGCATGTCGCCCTTGTGGTGGCCCTGGGTATCGTTCAAGATTTTGAAGTTATCCAGGTCAATGAACAGCAGCGCGCCCATGCGCTGGTTCTGCTCACTGGCAGACAAGGCCCGGCGCAGGCGGTCCATCAGCAGGCGCCGGTTGGGCAGGTCGGTCAAGGGGTCAAAGAATGCCAGCTGGCGTACCTGCTCTTCGGCCGCCTTGCGCTGGGTGATGTCGGTCAGCGTCGCCACAAAATGCGACACCGCGTGCCGACCGTCATACACCGCAGTGATGCTGACCCACTGCGGGAACACGTCACCATTTTTACGCTGGCTCCAGATCTCGCCGGCCCACTGCCCGTCGCGCAGCAAGGCTTTAGAGAGGATGTCCAGCTCCAGCCCCGCGTTTTGGCGGGCATGCAGCAAAGACAAGTTTTTGCCCACCGATTCCGCTTCGCTGTAGCCCATGCTCTGGGTAAACGCCGTGTTGACCCGCAAAATCACCTGCTGCGCATCCATGACCAGCATGCCCTCCTGGGCTTCAAAGGCGGTAGCGGCGATACGCAGCTCTTCTTCGGCCTGCATCCGGGCTGACAGGTCGATGTCGATGCAGAACATTTCCGGGGAACGCCCCGGCACTTGCACGTAGGCGTGGCTGGAAAACACCGGCACCTGGCTGCCATCCTTGCGCAGCAGCAGCAGCTCGCCGGCGGGAATGGCCTCTCGGGTGACAAACATCTGCTGTATGGCGTGCTGTACACCCTCGTGCATTTCAGGGGGGATGATCAGGTCCAGCAGGTTGCGGCCAATGGCTTCTTCGGCCGTGTAACCGTACAGCTGCTCAGACGCTTTGTTCCAGTAGCGGGTGGTGCCGTCCGGCGCGTAGGCCTGGACCGACACGGAGGGGATGTCTTTGATCAGACTGCGAAAACGCGCTTCGGACTCATGCAAGGCCGCTTCCAGAGCTACGGTGCGCAGGCCCTGCTGCAAAGCACCGCCCAACAGCGCAGTCACCGGCGCAAAAATCAGCACCAGCGCCCCCGCCATCTGCCACAGCATGTCCGACGGAATGGGGATGGGTGAAACCGCCAGAAAAAATACGCTGAACAGCTGTAGCACCAGCCCAAACACCAGCAAGGGCCGCCAGCCCTGCTGCGTCCAGCCCTGGTTGATCGCATACCGGTACAACAAGCCCAACAGTACGCTGCAGGCCGTCAACGCCATGCCCATCACCATACCGGCCTGGTCCGACCACAGGCTGTAAGCCCAGGCTATCGCAATCGCGATACCACCCACCAGCGGCCCACCGACCAAACCAGCCATACCCAGAACCACCGTGCGTCCGTCTAGCGGAATACCCGGCAGAGGCGGAAATGTCTGCATCATGCAGGCGACGCATACCCCCCCAAACAGCAGGCCTGATGCCCACAGCTCTACCTGCGGACGGTCACGCCACAGCCGAAAATTCAAACATTGCAATGCGCCCAGTACAAACATCCAAGCGACGTCCTGGGCCAAGTGAAACACCATGGAAGCTCCCGCAACCCTCTGCAACTAAGGGGAAGCCACTTGCCTGGCACGCGCCCGACAGGTGGCTCACAAAACCTGCATTATGGGCTCACACTCCACAACCAATTGTTACAAGTTCGAATTTACTTTAGTACGCTTTTGCGCTAGCGGGTAAAAATTTGAAGAAGACCCAGAATAAGTCATCTAAAAAGATAGCAGCCAGCGCATACACCATATGCGCTGGAGCCATTTTTACTCCAGGCCCAGCTCCTGGATCTTGCGGGTGATGGTATTACGGCCAATACCCAGCTTTTGCGCCGCTTCGATACGGCGACCACGGGTATTGTTCAAGGCGGTGAGGATCAGCTTGGACTCAAATCTGCGTGACAACACGTCCCACACATCGTGCCGGTCGTGTGCCAGCAGTTCCAGCGCTTCGGCCTCCAGTCCCAGCTCCCAAGCCGCCATGCCCTCCCCTGCCAGCCCCGCCGCCGCCAAGGCACTGGGCAAGACGATAGCCTCCAGCGCGCTGTCATCCACCTCCAGAGTGGGCAAGGGCTTGGCAACCGCCGACGGAACACCCAGCAGCCGGGCGGGTGTCGTGTGGCCCAAACCAGCCGGTGGCACGGCCACCCCCAGCACGTCGGGTGGCAGATCTTTGGGTTCGATCACCTGGGCCGGGGCCATCACGGTGAGCCAATGGCACAGGTTTTCCAGCTGGCGTACGTTGCCCGGAAAGGGAAACAGGCTGATCTGGGCCAGTGCCGCGTCTGAAATGCGCTTGGGCTCCACGCCCAGTTGCTTGGCACTTTGTTGCAGAAAGTGCCGGGTCAGCATGGGCACGTCTTCGACCCGCTCACGCAATGCAGGCAAGCGCAGGCGGATGACGTTCAGGCGGTGGAACAAGTCTTCGCGGAACACGCCATCGCGCACCCGTTGCTCCAGGTCTTGGTGGGTGGCGGCAATCACGCGGACCTGGGCTTTCACGGCGTTGTGCCCGCCGACGCGGTAGAAGTGGCCATCGCTCAGCACCCGCAGCAGCCGGGTCTGCAGGTCAAACGGCATGTCGCCGATTTCATCCAGAAACAGCGTGCCGCCGTCGGCCTGCTCAAAACGGCCCCGGCGCATGGTTTGCGCGCCAGTGAAGGCACCACGCTCGTGGCCGAACAATTCACTTTCCAGCAGATCCTTCGGGATTGCTGCGGTATTGATAGCAACAAATGGCCCATTGGCCCGCGGTGAGTGCTTGTGCAATGCCCGAGCCACGAGTTCTTTGCCGGAGCCGGA
>CANFZJ010000217.1 GCA_947451445.1 Comamonadaceae bacterium | reverse complement strand
CGCTGCGCCGACCTGTGCCGCCCTCCGGGCGCACAGGAGACTTGCGTAAGTCCTGATTCAGTGGCCCCACACGTTTTTCGGCTCTTATTCCTTCCCCATGACCAGTTCTTTTACTTTTGATGTTCGCCCCGCCGAGTTGCGCGAAGCCCAGGCTATTGCCGATCTCCACGTGAGCGCTACCGCGGCCGCTTACCAAGATCTGGTGCCCGCCGAGCACCTCAACACCCTGCCCATGTCCAAGCGCCTGAACATGTGGCGCGAAGCTATCGAATACGGCGACCCGCAGGTGCAGGTGGCGCTGGACGGCGGCACCATCGTCGGCTTTGTCGGTTTTGACCGCTCGCGCGACAAAGGCACCAAGAACACCGTGGGTGAGGTCTGGTCCATCTACGTGGCCGCCAGCCACTGGGACAAAGGCGTTGGCCTGGCCCTGTGGGACGCCGCCCGCGAAGCGCTGGTGGAAGAGGGCTGCACCACCGTCACCGTGTGGATACCGCTGCGCAACGAGCGGGCCTTGCGGTTTTTTGACCTGGCAGGTTTCAAGCGTGAGCTGAACACCGCCAAGACCGTGCCCATGGGCGACATCAAGATCGAAGAAATCCGCCTCAAGCGCGCGCTGGATTAGTTTGCTGCGTTTTTAATAGCTGCTGCCGCACGCTGCATAAGCGCTAGCGGCCTATAAGGCATAAATCCAGCGGTGGGGGCGACGGCTCCCAGTCCAGGAACCCGTGGAGCCGGCTCTGCCGGGCCACCAGGTTCGCCCCCTGCAAGGGGGTTGGCGAAAACACGCAGTGTGTAGCCTGGGGGTGTTCACCATCTAGCTGGCAGCGGCTGTACCAGCACGATCCGGTACCCCTCTACACGCAGATAGCCGCCGTTTTCCAGGTCCTTCAGAATCCGGCTCACCATTTCACGGCTGCAGCCTACGAGGCTGGCGATTTCTTGGTGGGTGATGCGTTTTGCGATTCGCTGGCTGCCGTCCGGCTGCGGTTCCGCCAGTGTGTGCAGGCACTGGCTGAGCCGCCCGTACACATCTACAAATGCCAGGTTGCGGGCGCTGTTGGTGGCCATGCGGGCCCGGCGGATCACTTTGGCCAGCAGGTCCAGCGCAAATTCAGGGTGTTGGCCAATGAAAGCTAGCAACGAGGTGCGGGTCAGCATGGTGCAGACCGATGACTCCAGCGTGACCACGCTGGCCGAGCGGGGGCCACCGTCGAGTGCCATTTCGCCAAAATACTCGCCGGGGCCGACGATGCCAAAGGTGATTTCCTTGTTGCTGTCGTCGTTGCAATACACCTTGACCTGCCCGTCCAGCACCAGAAACAGCGTGTCGCCTGCATCGGCCTCGTGGATCAGGATCGTCCCCTTGCGGTAGCGCCGCGCTTCCCCCTGGGCCGCCAGTTCGCGTACCAGCGGTGGATAGGCAGGGTCATTGCAAAAGCGTTGAACGAGAGTAGATATGGGGGTTTGCATGGCAGGCAGAGCGGGAACTGCGTGCCAGTCTAAGCCATTGCTACGGAATGGGCGTTACTGCCCCACCCCAGGTGCCGCCCTGTGTCAGTGCTGCATCGTGCCCATATGCCGCGCCATCGGCGGCAGAATGGACACGGTTTCCACCAGTTGGCGGATGGTGTCGCAGCGGGTCTTCAGGCGGATGCTGCGCAGCTGGCTGCGCACGGTGGAGATTTGTACCCCGTGGCGTTGCGCGATCTCGGTAGGCCGCATGCCGCTGCAAACCGAGGCCAAGACGCTGCTTTCGGCGCTGGTCAGGCCCCGTTCGCGTGAAAACAAGGCCATGGTCGAGCTGTCGCACAGCTGCTGTTTGGCAAATGCCAGCAAGGCGTAGGGGGTGGCGAGGGGGGAGCTGAGGGGGACCACGGCCACGCTGGTGGTGCTGTCTGCGCCACCCAGGCTCACCAGCGCCCGTACACCCGAATGGGCGCGTTGCAGGGCGCGCTCCAGCTGGGCCATGTCGGTGGGCAGCACGGTGCCCAAACGCCCGGCCACCACACACAGGCCGCTGCGCAGGCTACCTGCGCCGTACAGCCCGTCGTGCGCCAGGCGGTTGGCAAAGCGGATATGCCGGGTCGCCATGTGCACCAGCGCCAGGCCGTAGTCCATTTGCTCTAGTACGCACTGCATCAGACCCAGCGCATCGGTAGCGTCTGGCGCTGGGGGCTCGTCCACGTAGTTCACAGAGTCGGTCGTCTGGAAGTCGAAAGTGGGGTTCAGCATGGCGGGGCTCCTGTTAGCCCGCTGGTCCTGCGAAATGCAGGGGGTGTGGATGGGTGCTGTTGCGCGTTACACAGCGAGGCTAGGTTCTAGCTTAGGTAATCGCACGGGATTTGGGTGGGTACTTTGACCACTGAATGGTGTGACGTATGCACCAATATCCCATCATTTTTGTCGGGATTGGGTTCCGTCCATCTGGGGTTGGAGGCAAAACCCAGAACCGCAGCTTACACGCGATGCCTGTATTGCCGGGGCTGTCTATCCTCAATATGGAGGATGCTTTGCGCAGCACCGCTGCCGGCGATAGGGGGCCGCAGCAACAGGCTGATAATCCGGGCCAATCACCCCATCTACCCACCCTCAGAGAAGCAAGACATGGCAGAAGTCGATGTAGTCATCATGGCCGCGGGCAAAGGTACCCGCATGAAGAGCAAATTGCCCAAGGTGCTGCACGCGCTGGCCGGGCGCGCCCTGTTGGCCCACGTGGTTGATACCGCCAGCCAGTTGCAGCCGCGCAATGTGGTGGTTATCACCGGGCATGGTGCTATCGAAGTTGAAGCGGCCACCGCAGGCTACATATGCGCTGGAGCCGATTTTTCTATTAATTTTGCCCGACAGGAACCCCAGCTGGGCACGGGCCACGCGGTGCAGCAGGCGCTGCCGCTGCTGGGCGACGACGGTGTGGTGGTGGTGCTGTCGGGCGACGTGCCGCTGACCCAGGCCGACACCCTGCGCCAGTTGATTGCGGTCGGGGGGGGCGACAAGCTGGCCTTGCTGACGCTGGAGCTGCCCGACCCCACCGGCTATGGCCGCATCGTCCGTAGTGGGGCGGGTGAGGGGGACGCCGTGCAGGCCATCGTCGAACACAAAGACGCCAGCGACACCCAGCGCGCCATCCGCGAGATCTACAGCGGCATCATGGCCGTGCCTGCCGCCCCGTTGCGCCGCTGGCTGGCCCGGCTGGACAACAAAAACGCCCAGGCCGAGTACTACCTAACCGACATCGTGAAGATGGCGGTGGCCGACGGTGTGCCGGTGGTGGCACACAAGATCAGCGACGAAGTGCAGGTTGCGGGCGTCAACAGCCCTGTGCAGCTGGCAGCCCTGGAGCGCGCATTCCAGCAGCGCAACGCGCTATCGTTAATGGAGCAAGGCGTGCGCCTGGCGGACCCGGCGCGGCTGGACGTGCGTGGCAGCCTGCAGTGCGGGCAAGACGTGTCCATCGACGTGAACTGCGTGTTTGCAGGCGACGTGGCGCTGGGCGACGGCGTGCAGATTGGCGCCCATTGCGTCATTGCCAACGCCCGCATCGGCGCGGGCGCGGTCATCCACCCCTTTACCCATATCGACGGCGAAAAGCTGGGCGTCACCGTGGGCGCGGGCAGCCTGATCGGCCCGTTTGCCCGTCTGCGCCCCGGTGCGCAGCTGGGGGCCGAGGTGCACATCGGCAACTTTGTCGAGGTCAAAAACGCCACCCTGGCGAATGGCGCCAAGGCCAACCACCTCACCTACCTGGGCGACGCCACGGTGGGCGAGCGCGTCAACATCGGCGCGGGCACCATCACCGCCAACTACGACGGCGCCAACAAGCACCGCACCGTGATCGGCGACGACGTGCACGTGGGTAGCAATTGCGTGCTGGTGGCCCCCATCCACATCGGCGCGGGCGGCACGGTGGGCGGCGGCTCCACGCTGACCAAAGACACCCCCGCAGGCGCGTTGAGCGTGGCGCGCGGCAAGCAGGTGTCCATCGCCAACTGGAGCCGCCCCCTGAAAAAGGCCAAACCTTGACGCTGGATGCCCAGCTAGCCGACCTGCAAGCCCGCCTGCAGCGCAGCGAGGCCTGCAACGCCGCGCTGCAGGCCGAGCTGGAGCACTTTGTGCGCAACGTGTCGCACGACCTGCGCGCCCCGCTGCGCCACATCAGCGCCTACGCGCCGCTGGTGCGTGAGATGCTGGCCGACGGCGAAGACCCGTCCGACTGCCTGGACACGCTGGAACAGTCGGCCCGCAGCATGGCCCGTATGGTGGACGCGCTGCTGGAGCTGTCGCGCCTGTCGCGGGTGCCGCTGCAGCCGGGCGACGTGCCCATGGCAGCGCTGGTCGCCGAGGTGCAGCGTGCCCTGGCCCCGGACGCTGCCGGGCGCACCATCGCCTGGCAGCTGCCGCCCGACTGGCCCGCCGTGCACGCCGACGCGGCCTTGCTGCGCCAGCTGTGGCAGCAGCTGTTGTCCAACGCGCTCAAGTTCACCCGGCCCTGTACTTCGGCGCAGATCACGCTGGGCTGGGAGCCTGTGGCCGACGGCCTGGCGTTCTGGGTGCAGGACAACGGCGTGGGCTTTAACCCGGCTGCCAGCGGCAGCATGTTTGATTTGTTCCAGCGCCTGCACCCGGCGGCTGAGTTTGAGGGCGCAGGCGTGGGCCTGGCCCTGGCGCGCCAGATCGTGCAGCGCCTGGGCGGCAGCATCACCGCGCAGGGCGTGGTCGATGGCGGCTGTATCCTCCGGTTTACCCTAGCTACTCTTCTATCTGAGAACTGACCATGAAAAAACACATCCTTGCCGCCACCATGGCGACCGCTGCCGTCTTTGCGCACGCCGAGGCGAATCCGGCAAAAAAAGAGCTCATCACCAAGATCGTGCAATTGCAGCAAGGTGCTATAGACGGCGTAGCCCGCATGCTGACCGAGCAGCCGGTCGCGGCGATGATGCAGCCGGTGGGGCCCACCATCCAGTTCCGGGTGGTGCCTGAAAAGCGCGAAGCGCTGGGCAAAGACATCAACGCCGATGTCAAAAAATACATGGACGACGTAGGCCCCATGCTGCGTGAGCGGGCCCAAAAGCTGGCCCCGGCGACCATGGGCGCGGTGTTTGAAGACAAGTTCAGCGAAGACGAGCTGCGCCAGCTGATCGCCATCATGGAGTCGCCCGTGCTGCGTAAATTCAGCCAGCTGCAGGGCGAGATCAACAAGTCCCTGGCCGAAAAACTGCTGGCCGACACCAAGGCCCAGAACGAGCCCAAGTTCAAGGCCCTGCAAGACACCGTCGCCAAGCGCGTGGATACGGCGATCAAGGCTTCTGCCGCTAAATAGGCTCACCCCCAGGCTCCACACTGCGTGTTTCCGCCAACCCCCTTGCAGGGGGCGAACCCAGTGGCCCGGCAAAGCCGGTTCCACGGGTTCCCTGGGTTGAGGTCCGTTGTGCCCGCCGCTGGGTGGTGCGTCGTTACGCGATTTTTATTAAATATGCCTTCAGCGCATATGGAGTGTGCGCAAGCAGCTATTAATTAGATAGCAATCACGCCGCCACGGCCTCCTGCGCCACAGACCCTGCGTACGCCAGCCCGGCGGCCACGCTGGCAAAGCGGTCGCCCACCACCAGCTGCGCTTGCGGGTACAGCGCCTGCATGGCCCGCTGCACCGGGGCCAGGGCGGACGAGCCACCCGTCAGGTACACGGCGTCGGGCTGGGTGATG
>CANFZJ010000216.1 GCA_947451445.1 Comamonadaceae bacterium | reverse complement strand
CTGCTGCTGGACGTGGTGATCGACGACCAGGACCACACCCACGATGCCCTCAAGAACGGCGACGTGGTCGGCTGCGTCAGCACCCTGGCCCAGCCCATGCGCGGCTGCCTGGCCGAGCCGCTGGGCGTGATGCGCTACCGCTGCGTCGCCGCCCCCGCCCTGGCCGCGCAGTGCCGCACCCCGGGGGGTGCGGTGTCGGTCCACCGCCTGCTGGCCATCCCCGCCATCATCTTCGACCGCAAGGACGGCCTGCAAGACGCGTTTTTAGCCCAGCACTTCGCCCTCAGCGCACCCCAATACCCCCGGCATTTCGTACCTGCGGTCGATGCGTATGAGACTGCACTGGAGCACGGCATGGGCTGGGGCATGGTGCCCGACCAGTTTTTGGCGCGGCGGGAAGGGCGGCTGCCTCTGGAGGAGGTGTTGCCGGGGAGTGCGGTGGAGGTGGCGCTGTATTGGCACCATTGGGAGCGGGAACCGGTGGTGGCGCAGCGGTTGACGGGGGCGGTGAAGGCGGCGGCGGGCCGTTAGCGTTCAAAGTCACCGACCTCCGTGGCGTTCTGCGCAGGGTCAGTGGATTCCGGGCTAGCCTACAGCCGTCATGGCGCATACCCTACGTCCATTTCACCTACAGAAAGCACTTTGTCATCTGCATCAAGTCCATAAACGGTGACTGTGTAGAGCCATGAACCGGACGTTGGGCATGGCGCGTTGTATGCACGTCCCCAAGTACTGCCACCATCAAAGAGTTCAATGCCTTTTGGGAGCTTATTTGCAGCACCACTACGAATGCTTGGCACATTCCACGTGTTCTCAGTTCTACCTTCCTTCACCCGGAATGTTCCGTGGTTGTCATGCGCACGTGAATTGGCGAAATAGACGACAAGACTTGTAACTTCGGGAGGGAGGCCAGATACCGAGAGTTTTGGCGATGCTGGTTTGTCACCTCCCAAGTCTCTGCATTGCATAGTCCGAGCAATATGTTTCCCATCCCAGTTTTCTGGATCAGCGAAATTTACGGAAAGCTTGCTCGCTGCTTTTGGGATTTCAAGCGAAGGGCGATCAAATGAATCCTTAGCTGACAAAGGAACACAACACACGAGTGACAAAAGGCCAACGATTGTGAATTTTGACAAATGCATGAATGGCTCCCGGTAGCTAACGTGATACATACCGCAAACCCTGCGGTTGAAATCGACTGCTGAGACTTAAATCATCCATCGACCTCTCCTGAAAGTGGTTTGCAGGCTGCCTGCTCGGAGAGTGAGCCAATTTTGAGGATAGGTTAAAAATTCGACTGACCCTGCTGCAAAACGATGGGCCACTATAGTCCTGTAGCGCCTCGTGGCGCTTTACTCATCGACATCTTTCCTTCAAAAGACAAAGTCGTGCAATGCTTTTTTCGTAGCTACTTGCGCACGGGCACTAAGCGCCAGATGCCGATTTGGCTCCTATATTTTCCCCGTCACGCCGCCCTCACGCTGCCGTCACCCACCCCGCATAGTCCGCACCCGCCAAATGCGGCAGGCCGTTGAAAGTTTGCAGGGTGTGGCGCTTGGCGCTGAACACGCATTCGGTCACGGCGGTGTTGCGCAGGCGCAGGTTCAGTTCGATAGTGGTCTCGGGCGTGGTGCCCAGGATGTGGCCGACGGCGGTGGCGATGGGGCCGCCGCTGCTGACCACCAGCACGTTGCCACTGTACTGCTGGCGGATATGGTCCAGCGCGCTGACCACACCGTGGCGGAAGTCGTCGTAGCTGGCCATGCCCTGGGGGCTGACCACGCCGTTCATCCATTGCGTCAGCCCGTCGCGCAGCAGGCGAAAGTGCTGGCGGTAGGCGGCGGGGTCGGCATGGCTGGGGCGCGGCAGCGGCTCGGGGTGGATGGCCCGGATGACGGCGGCGCCGTCAAACTCGTTCAGTCCCGGCCACTGCAACGCGTCCATCTGTATTCCCCCACCGGTGCAGATGCCCGCGTAGGTTTGTACGTGGCGGCGCAGCGTGCCGGTCAGTACCGCCTCAAAGCGGATGCCGTTGTCCGCAAAGTACGCACCCAAGCGCTGGCTTTGTTGCACACCCAGCGGGCTGAGCTGGTCATAGTCTGGTGCGCCCAAAGACGCTTGTCCGTGGCGGACTAAATAGAGATATCCCATGGATTCATTATGGGTAGTCGGCAAGGCATCCGAGGGTCACGGTGGGGACCCTACAAAAAGCTTTTCACCACCTGCGCCAGTTGTGCAAAACGGGGGGCGATCTCTTCCTCTGCCACCGCCCCATAGCCCAGCAGCAGCCCTTTGGTCGCCGCCGGTTGCCGCAGGTGGTACAGCGACAGGGGCCGGGTGCTGATGCCTGCGCGCAGGGCGGCCTGGGCCACGGCGGCATCGTCCACGTGCGGGGGCAGGCCCAGCACCAGGTGCAGGCCCGCATCGCCACCCAGAATCGGTAGCTGGTTGCCAAACTCCTGGCCGATGGCGTGGATCAGTGCGTCATGGCGGGCGCTGTACACGGCCCGCATGCGGCGGATGTGGGTGGCGTAGTGGCCGCCGCTGAGGAACTGCGCCAGCACCGTTTGCTGCACGGTTTGGCCCTCGCGGAATAGCTCGTTCAGCGCCTGGGCAAAGCCGTCCACCAGTTCCGGCGGCAGCACCAGGTAGGCGATGCGCAGGGCCGGGTACATGGTTTTGGAAAACGTGCCCAGGTAGACCACCCGGCCTTGCGTGTCCAGGCCCTGCAGCGCGGGTAGCGGGCGGGTGCCGTAGCGGAATTCGCTGTCGTAGTCGTCTTCCACCACCCATACGCTGTGCACTGCGGCGTAGTCCAGCAGCTGCTGGCGGCGGCCGTGGCCCATCAACGCACCCAGCGGGTACTGGTGCGAGGGCGACAGGAACATTACCCGGGGCGGCTGGCGCAGTTGTGCCGGGCTGGGGGCCATGCCTTCGGTATCCAGTGCCACCGGCTGCAGGTCCAGCCCGTGGGCCCTGAACACGCTGCGCGCGCCCCAATAGCCGGGGTCTTCCAGCCACACCTTGTCGCCGGGGTCGGTTAGCAGCTGGGCTACCAGGTGCAGCGACTGCTGGGTGCCGCTGGTGATGACCACCTGCTCCGGGCTGCAGACCACACCGCGTGTGCCCTGCAGGTAGTCGGACACGGCTTGGCGCAGGCCCGCATCGCCCGGCCCGGTGGCGTAGGTGAGCTGCGCGGGCGTTTGCTGGCGTGCCACCCGGGCTTGCAGGCGGCTCCATAAGGCGGTAGGGAACATGCGCACCTCAGGTACCCCGGGAGTGAACGCCCCCCACTGTAAGGGTGCGGCCCCCGCCTCGCGCACCAACTGGTTGCCGCGGCGTGACAGCAGGGCTGTGCGTGCCTGCCGGGGTGCCACGCTGCGGTCGGCCAGGCGCGGCCCTACGGCGGCCACAAAGGTGCCCCGGCCAACGCCCGCCTGCACATAGCCCTCCAGCGCCAGTTGTTCGTACACATGCACCACCGTATTGCGGGCAATACCCAGCACCTGGGCCAGCGTACGGCTGGGTGGCAGCCGGGTGCCTGCGGCCAGCACGCCGGTGCGGATGCCGCGTTGCAGGATGCCGTACAGCTGGCGGTGGTCGTTCTCGTGGTGTGTGCCTGGGCTGTGGCGGTCGAACTGGCGCTGCACGAAGTCGGGCAGGGCGCTGGCTTGCGGGAGGGTAGCGGCGTAAATTGGTTCCATAAATTAACTGTAATTGGTTCTATTTGCGGGACCAAATAAATTTTAAACTGTGCCCATATCTCCTCCATTGCCTGCAAGGAACCTATGAACACCGCCACCGAAACCCGCCACTTCAGCCCCGCAGCCGCCCCGGCGGCGACCAACGCCGCCCTGGATGCCCGCCGTGCCGCCGCCACGCCGCGCGGGGTCGGTATCGGCACCCCCATGTACGCCGACCGCGCGCTGAATGCCGAGCTGTGGGACGTTGAAGGCCAGCGCTTCATTGACTTTGCCGCGGGTATTGCTGTACTTAACACCGGCCACCGCCACCCGCGTCTGGTGGCCGCCATGCAGGCCCAACTGGAACGCTTCACCCACACCGCTTACCAGGTCATCCCCTACGAGAGCTCGGTGCATCTGGCCGAGCGGGTGAACGCCATTACCCCCGGCCACCACGCCAAGAAAACCGCCTTCTTCACCACCGGGGCCGAAGCCGTGGAAAACGCCATCAAGATCGCCCGTGCCCACACCCGCCGCCCCGGCGTGATTGCGCTGACCGGCGCCTTCCATGGCCGCACCTTTATGGGCATGGCGCTGACCGGTAAGGTGGTGCCGTACAAGGTCGGTTTTGGCCCTTTTCCCGGCAGCATCTACCACGTGCCGGCACCCACCGAACTGCATGGCGTGGCGGTGGACGACACACTGCATGCCATCCAGCAAGTCTTCAAGTGCGACATCGAGCCTACCCAGGTGGCGGCCATCATCCTGGAGCCCATCCAGGGCGAGGGCGGTTTCTATGTGATGCCGACGGCACTGATGGTGGCTCTGCGCGCCCTGTGCGACCAGCATGGCATCGTGCTGATCGCCGATGAAATCCAGACCGGTTTTGCCCGCACCGGCAAGATGTTCGCCATGGACCACCATGGCGTGGTACCCGACCTGATGACCCTGGCCAAAAGCCTGGCAGGGGGCATGCCCCTGTCCGCCGTGTGTGGCCGCGCCGAGATCATGGATGCCCCCGCCCCCGGTGGTCTGGGCGGCACCTACGCCGGTAACCCGCTGGCCATCGCCTCGGCCCACGCGGTGCTGGACGTGATCGAAGATGAACAGCTCTGCGCCCGCGCCGAGCGCCTGGGCCAGGTGCTGACCGCCCGCCTGGATAGCCTGCGTGCCAGCGTGCCGCAGATCGCCGAAGTGCGCGGCTTGGGGGCCATGGTGGCTGTGGAGTTCAACCATGCCGATGGCACGCCCGATGCCGACTTCACCAAAGGGGTCCAGAAGCGCGCCCTGGACGCAGGCCTGATCCTGCTGACCTGCGGCGTGTACGGCAACGTGATCCGCTTCCTGTTTCCGCTGACGATTGAAGACAGCGTGCTGGCCGAAGGGCTGGACATCCTCACCCAAGCCATGACTGCATAAAGCCCCCTGATGACTACCACTCTGAACCTCAACGACCCGACCCTGCTGCGCCAGCAGGCCTTTATTGCCGGTACCTGGGTCGATGCCGACAACGGTGAAACCGTGCCCGTCACCAATCCCGCTACGGGCGAGGTGCTGGGCACCGTACCGATGTGCGGCACGGCCGAAACGGTGCGCGCCATTGCCGCCGCCGAAGTCGCCCAGCGCGCCTGGCGCAATGTGTCGGGCAAGGAGCGCGCCACCATCCTGCGCCGCCTCAATGACCTGATGCTGCAGCACCAGGACGACCTGGCCCTGATCCTGACCTCCGAGCAGGGCAAGCCGCTGGCCGAGGCCAAGGGCGAAATCGTCTATTCCGCGTCCTTCATCGAGTGGTTTGCCGACGAGGCCCGCCGCACTTACGGCGACACCATTCCCGCCCCTACCGGCGACCGCCGCCTGCTGGCCATCAAGCAGCCTATCGGGGTGACGGCGGCCATCACGCCGTGGAACTTCCCCACCGCCATGCTGACCCGCAAGGCCGGTCCGGCGCTGGCCGCAGGCTGCTCCATGGTGGTCAAGCCCGCCACGCAAACGCCCTACTCGGCCCTGGCCTTTGCCGAGCTG
>CANFZJ010000215.1 GCA_947451445.1 Comamonadaceae bacterium | reverse complement strand
CTCGGCCACCGTGGCCTGGATGGACGACGAACCCCTGGTCGCAGGCCGCGTCTACTGGGCGCTGCACGGCCACCGCTGGGTCAAGGCCAAGGTGAAGCGCATCGTGCACAAGCTGGACATCAACACCCTGGCCGAAGAAGATGCCACCGAGCTGCCGCCCAATGCCATCGGCCACATCGAGCTGGCGCTGCAAGAGGCGATTGCCACCCTGCCCTACACCGCGTCGCGCTCGCTGGGCGCGCTGGTGCTGGTCGATACGGCATCGCACAAGACCTCGGGGGCCGTACTGGTCCGCTAATTTAAAATCACGGGTTACCCCCCGCTATTGAAAAAATAATATGACTCACGTCGTTTCCGAAGCCTGCATCAAATGCAAATACACCGACTGTGTGGACGTGTGCCCCGTGGACTGCTTCCGCGAAGGCCCCAACATGTTGGTCATCGACCCGGACGAGTGCATTGACTGCGCCGTCTGCATCCCCGAGTGCCCAGCCAACGCCATCTACGCCGAAGAAGACATGCCCGCCGACCAGCTGGCCTTCATCAAGCTGAACGTGGAACTGGCCCGTGCCGAAGGCTGGAAGAGCATCACCAAACGCAAACCAGCGCTGGCCGACGCCGACGACTGGAAAGACGTGATGCCCAAGATCCAGCTGCTGGAGCGTTAATTGATAGAAACCGGGGCCGTCGTCATTGGCGCTGGCCCCGTCGGGCTGTTTCAAGTCTTCCAGCTCGGTCTGCTGGAAGTGCCCACCCAGGTCATCGACACCCTGCCCACCGCAGGGGGCCAGTGCCTGGAGCTCTACCCTGACAAACCCCTCTACGACATCCCCGGCACCCCGGCCACCACCGGACGGCAGCTAGCGGAGTCCCTTCTGCAGCAAATTCGGCCGTTTGGGGCGCAATTCCACTACAGCCAGCAGGTCAGCCAGATTGAAAAACAGCCTGACGGCCGTTTTCTGGTGCAAACCGACCGTGGCACGCAGCTGCTGGCCCCGGTGGTCATCATTGCGGCGGGCGTAGGTGCATTCCAACCCCGGCGCATGAAGCTGGACGGCATCGATGCATTTGAAGGCCACCAGCTGCACTACCACGCGGCCCCGACTGAAGTGGCAGGCAAAGACTTGGTAGTCGTCGGCGGTGACGAAGCCGCGCTGCAGTGCGCGCTGGCACTGGCCGACAGCGACGCAAAAAGCGTCACCCTGCTGCACCGCCGCGACGTGCTGCAAGCGCCCGCGCTGGCCATTGCGGAGATGCAGATGCTGATCGAAGCCAAGCGCATGCGCTTCATGGTGGGACAAGTTGCGGGTTTTGAAGCGCCCCATGCCCAGTTAGTCGCATTGCAGGTGACCGATGTGGACGGGGCCGAACACCGCCTGCCCATAGACCAACTCAGCGTCTTCCTGGGCTTGTCGCCCAAACTCGGCCCGGTCGCCGACTGGGGCCTGGCCATGGAGCGCAAGCAGCTGCAGGTAGACACGGCACGGTTTGAAACCAGCACGCCTGGCATCTTTGCCGTGGGTGACATCAACACCTATCCGGGCAAACAAAAGCTGATTGTGTGCGGCTTCCATGAAGCCACGCTGGCCGCCTACGCCGCCGCGCCGCTGGTGTTTCCAGGCAAGAAAATACCATTTCAGTACACCACCACTTCACCCCGGCTGCACCAGTTGCTGGGCGTTCTCTAAGAAGGTATTTGCGATCCATTAGGGGCCGCAAATAGATCGTAAACACGTTCTAAAACAGCGCTCGGTAATAAACCATGGGCTTCCCGCGCTTGGCGCGCAGCATGATTTTTTCGTCCTTGTTCAGCTGCATGCCCAGTGCGCCGCCCAGTTCAAAACGGATGCCGCGCGCGCTGGCGGCGCTGAACTGCATCTCCAGGCGGGTATCAAAACTGGGTTGAACGGCAATTTGCTGGGCCAACGACGGGGCGTCGGGCGTCACGCGCTGCCAAAGCCCCAGGTGCACCCGGCCCTGCCCCTCCTCGGCAGACCGCCAACGCAAACCTAGGTCTGCTCTTGCAGTGCTGTCATACCGGTTCGGCTGCTGGCTATAGCCGGGAAGAGAAAGCCCCAGACCCCATGCCGCTGCGCGTGGTGACGGGTTGCCGTACCAGCCCGTCACCGCCACACGCTTATCCAGCAGGTTCACGGAGACCGAGTTAGACAACTCTAGCCGCAGCACGGGCTGGAGAGAAGCATCGGCACTGGCATCTTCGCTCTGGGCCCGCACTGCACTGACGCCCAGCCCCAGGCCCAGCACGCACAGCCAAAGCGGTCGAATGGCAAAGTTGGAGGCCACAACATGCATACAGACTTGCTTTCTAGGGGGGGTTGCCACTGCGGCACAACACCTGCATTCAGCTTAGGCCACCCACATTGCGTAAATCCTACACTTTTTGCACGGCTACATATTTTTACACCGACATTCGTCAGGTAAATTACCCGCCTGCGCTGGCATCGGCGTAACCACCTAGTTTGACGGGATGCTCTCACCATGTTTTACGTTACCCGCAACGCCATCGGCGGCATTGCAACAATGGCCCGCACGCCTATCGCGGACGGGGAAGCTCTGGAGGATGGGCACCCGGATATCCAGGCATTTTTAGCCGGTACACGCCCCGCCCCGCAGCAGTTCTCGGCTATCGACGCCGACTTCATCCGGGTGATTGAAGACGTGGTGGACACACTGATCGCCAAAAATGTGATCCGGCTCACCGATCTGCCGGTTGCAGCCCAGCAAAAAATGGTGCGCCGCCAAGACCAACGCAGCAAGATCAGCGGTGCGCTGGACCTGCTGGGCTCCGATAACGAGATTTTTTAAATGCCGCACCCCAGCCCCACGCTTTCCAACGCCCCCCCCGCCACCTCCGAATCCGCCCACTGGCGCATCAACGAACACACCGCCCATGTCGATCCACTGCTGGACGCGGTGGTCGCGCTGGCGCGGATTTTTGACATTTCCACCACCCACGCTGCACTGTCGGCGGGGCTGCCGCTGGTAGACAACCGCATCACGCCCGCCTTGGTGCCCCGGGTCGCGGCGCGGGCTGGGTTGACGGCCCGGCTGGCGCGTCGCACTCTGGGGGAGCTGCGCCCCAGCCTGCTACCGGCCATCCTGCTGCTGAATGACCAGCAAGCCTGTGTTTTACTGGAATGGCTGCCCAGCGGGGAAGCCCGCGTGCGCTTCCCCGAAGGCGGTGATTCAGCGGTGGTGATGGCGCGGGAGGAGTTGCAAGCCCAGTACGCCGGGGTGGTCTTCTTCATGCGCCCGGTCTTCAAGTTTGACCCGCGCGCGCCGGAAACCGGCAGTGTGCGCAGCCGCCACTGGTTCTGGGGCGTGGTGTTTCAAAACTGGCGGCTGTACCGCGACAGCCTGCTGGCCGCCTTGCTGATCAATATATTTGCCTTGATCACCCCCATCTTCAGCATGACGGTGTACGACCGCGTGGTGCCCAACCATGCCGAAGAAACGCTGTGGGTGCTGGCGCTAGGAGCCCTGCTGGTGCTGTTGTTTGACAGCCTGCTGCGGATTCTGCGTGGCTACATTCTGGACACCGCAGGCAAGCGCATTGATGTCACGCTATCGTCCAAGATCATGGAGCGGGTGCTGGGCCTGGGGCTGGCCGACCGGCCCGCCTCGGTGGGCTCGTTTGCCGCCAATCTGCGGGCGTTTGAGTCGGTGCGCGACTTCGTGGCGTCGGCCACCATCACCACGCTGGTGGACATTCCTTTTGTTTTCATCTTTCTACTGGTACTGGTGTGGATATCGCCCTGGCTGCTGCTGCCGCCGCTAGTATGCATCGCTCTGTTGGTGCTGGCATCGTTAGTGGTACAGCAAAAGATGCACGAGCTGGTGGACGTGACCCAGCGCGCCACCGCCCAGCGCAACGCCACCCTGGTGGAGAGCCTGGTGGGCATTGAAACTATCAAGTTCATGGTGGCCGAAAGCAGTTTCCAGCGCAAATGGGAGCAGTCCACGGTATTTTTGGCGCAGCAAAGCAGCAAGTTGAAACTGCTGTCCAGCACCATCCAGACGGTGGCCCAGGCGCTGCAGCAGCTGGTGTCGGTCACCACCATCATCGCGGGTGTCTACCTGCTGTTCAACCACGAGGTGAGCATGGGCGGCATCATTGCCGCGTCCATGCTGGCGGGCCGGGCGATGGCCCCGTTTGGCCAGGTGGTGGGTTTGCTGATGCAGTTCCACCACGCCAAAAGCGGCTTGGAGTCGGTAGAAACCCATATGAAGAAAGCGCCTGAGCGGCCCGAGGGCTCCGACTTTGTGCACCGCACCAGCTTCCAGGGCGGCATCGAATTCAAGGGCGTCAGCTTCTCGTACCCCGGCCAAGACCAAGCCACTTTGGGCAAGGTGTCTTTCAAGATCAAACCAGGGGAAAAAGTGGCCTTTATCGGACGCATAGGCTCCGGCAAGTCCACATTGCAGCGCCTGATGCTGGGCCTGTACCAGCCCACCGAAGGCTCGATCCTGCTGGACGGCATAGACGCACGGCAAATTGACCCGGCCGAGCTGCGGCGCGCCATTGGTTTTGTGCCGCAAGATGTGAACCTGTTCTACGGTTCGTTGAAAGAAAACATCGCCATGGGCGCGCCTTTTGTAAGCCACCAGGACATCGTGGCCGCCGCAGAAGTCGCGGGCGTCACCGATTTCGCCCACCGCCACCCGCGCGGTTTTGACATGCCCATCGGCGAACGTGGCGAATCTTTGTCCGGCGGGCAGCGCCAAGCCGTGGGTATTGCCCGGGCCGTGCTGAACGACCCGCCCATTCTGCTGCTGGACGAACCCAGCAGCGCCATGGACCACCAGAGTGAAGAACAGTTGAAAACCAAGCTACGCCAATTTGCCGTGGGCAAAACCATGGTGCTGGTCACCCACCGCACCGCCCTGCTGGAGCTGGTAGACCGCCTGATCGTGATCGACAACGGCCAGATCATGGCCGACGGCCCCAAGGCCCAGGTGGTAGAAGCGCTGCAAAGCGGCCATATTGGGAGGGCGGCATGACACCTATTTTCAACCGCCTGTACGCCCCCTGCTCGCGCTGGATAGACCGGGTAACGCTGCGCCTGCTGGGCGAAGACACGGCTACCGACCAGGACTTTGATGCCAACGCCGACTGGGCCATTGCCGAACAAAGCCCGCGCGGGGCCCGCGTCATGGTGTGGATCAGCGCGCTGGCGGTGCTGGTGCTGCTGGTCTGGTCTAGCGTAGCCACCTTGAACGAGGTGGCGCGGGGCGAAGGCAAGGTGATCCCGTCGCGCCAGGTGCAGGTGCTGCAAAGTCTGGACGGCGGCATGGTGTCCGAAATCGCGGTACGCGAGGGCCAGACCGTCAAGGTGGGCGACTTGCTGCTCAAGGTAGACCCGACCCGCATGGTGTCGTCGCTGCGCGAAAACCAATCACAGTACCTGGCACTGTTGGCCAAATCAGCCCGTTTGCAGGCGCTGGCCGAGGGTTCCAGCTTCATTCCGCCGCCTAAAGTGGTCAAGGCTGCGCCCGAAATTGTGGAACAAGAACGCCGCCTGTTCGAGTCGCGCCGGGCCGAGCTGGACGCCAGCATCGGCGTGGCACGGCAGCAGTCGGCCCAGCGTTCGCAAGAGCTGGTGTCCGTGCGGGCCCGCCGTGAACAGGCCGCCCAAAGCTTTGCCCTGACGGCCAAAGAGCTGGAGCTGACCCGGCCCTTGGCCAAGTCG